>JBAXGE010000017.1:0-23636 GCA_037139555.1 Phycisphaerae bacterium | reverse complement strand
TCCATGCCGGGGCCGGAGGAGCGCAGGACTTGCACCCGGCGGCCCGCCGCGCGGCCGGCGCCGCGGACGGCGTTGGCCAGTTCTTCGGCGGTCAATAATCCCGAGCACGAACAGGTGACCATGATCCCGCCGGGGGCGGTGACCAGCAGGCCCAGTTTGTTCAAATCAAAATACTTCTTGCGGCCTTCATCGTAATCATCCTGCGACGGGATGAATTTTGGCGGGTCGAGCACCACGGCGGAGAATTGCTGTTTGTTCTGGTACATCTGCCGCAGATAGGCAAAGGCGTCGGAATGCACCGTGGTATAACGCGCGGGGGCGATTTTGTTCAGATTGGCGTTGCGCCGGGCCAGCGCCTCGGCACGCTCGTCAAGGTCCACGGCGGTCACATGCGTGGCCGCACCCTTGACCAAGCCGTAAATCCCAAACCCGCCGGAGTAACAGCAGGCATCCAGCACGCGCCCCGGGCCGCAAAGCTGGGCGAACAGCGCGCGGTTTTCGCGCTGGTCACAGAAAAAGCCCGTCTTGTGGCCGGTGACCAGATCCACCTGAAACTTCACACCGTTTTCCAGTACCACAGTAGACTTGCGCTCGGGGGCCAGCTTGCCGGTATCCCCGGCGGGGCCGGAAACCCCCATGGAGAAGCCTTCCAATTCCTGCACCTGTTCATCAGCGCGGAAAATCACCTCTTCCACCCCCAGCAGCCGCTTAAGCTCCCGGGTCAGCCAGCCTTGCCGATGAAAATAGCCCAAGCTGAAAATTTCGCACACGGCATATTCGCCGTAACGGTCCACCACCAGCCCCGACAGCCCATCGCCTTCGCTATTCACCACGCGATAGGCCTTGGTCGTGTCATTGGGCAGGCCCATGCGCAGGCGCAGGGCGACGGCCTCTTCCAGCCGGCGCTGCAACAGCGATTCGTCCGCCTCGCCGGGGCCGAATTGGAGCATGCGCAGGGAAATCAGGCTGCGGCGGTTCAGCATGGCCACGCCAAAGCAGGTGCCATCGCGGTCATAGACCGTGACCAGGTCGCCCTCGTGGGCATCGGGGCTGCTGCGGGCGATCATTTTGCGAAAAATCCACGAATGGTACGTGGCATTGCGCAATTGCACCCACGGGCCCTGCCCGGTATGGGGCACATCGGCCCAGCGGGTCTGGGCGGCTTCGTCGCGATCACGATACGGGCGCTGCGGGGGCGGCATAGATAATAATCTCCAGGTACGGTTGCCAAGCTGGCCTAGCGCGGCGATTATACACGCTACGTCCGATACTGCTGATTATACTGTGGAGACTTTAGCCATGATTCATGCCGTCCGTATCATCTTTTTATTCCTCGTGGCGCTGGTCGCCTCCACTTACCTGTACAAAACCATCGCCGCCGCCGAGGGCACCATGCTGCCCTACATCATCATGAGTCTGGGCGTGGTGCTGGCCTTTGGGGTATTGGCGTTTGATGCCCTCACCAGCCGCAAGAACCTGGCCCTGCTCTCGGGTTTGTTCCTGGGGGTGATTGTGGGCATGATCGTGGCCGCCGGGCTGGGATTCCTGGTGGACCAGACGTTGAACGTCTTTGTGACCAAAACCAGCATTGCGAATCATCAGGCCCTGATTGATGGCGGCAAGCTGCTGCTGATGCTGATCAGTGTGTACCTGTCGGTCAGCTTTGTCCTGCAAACCAAGGATGACTTCCGCTTCATTATTCCTTATGTCGAATTTCAACGCGCCACCAAGGGCCCCCGGCCCATCGCGGTGGACACCAGCGTGATTATTGACGGCCGGATCGTGGAATTGGCCACGACGGGCATTTTTGAGAGCCGGCTGCTGGTGCCGCGCTTTGTATTGAATGAATTACAGACCATCGCCGACAGCCAGGACAAGCTCAAGCGCGCCCGCGGCCGGCGCGGGCTGGATATGTTGCAAAAATTGCAGGGCATGCCCAACATCGAACTGCACATCTGGGACGGCACACTGAAACAGGGCGACGCCGAAGGCGTGGACCAGAAACTGGTCGCGCTGGCCCAGCAGGAACATGCCCGGCTGCTGACCACAGATTTCAATCTCAATAAAATCGCGCAACTGCGCGGCGTGGAAGTGATCAACCTCAACGCCATCTCCGACGCGGTCAAACCCGTGGTCCTGCCCGGCGAAAACATGCGCGTCCGCATCATCAAGCCCGGCGAGGGCATGCATCAGGGCATCGGCTATCTGGAAGATGGCACCATGGTCGTGGTGGAATCCGGCCGCGACCGCATCGGCCAGGAATTGGATGTCATCATCACCAACGCCCTGCAAACCGCCTCCGGCAAGATGATCTTTGCCCGCGTCCGCACCGACGGGCCGGTGGGTAATGGCAATGGGCCGGCGCGGTAAGTAACAGGTTAGGTCATCGCCCCAAGGGGGCGGCATTTATAAAGCCCAGGGCAACGCCCTGGGTTTTTGTACGATGCGCCTTTGGTGCTCTGAAGGTGCACGATTTGATTGACACGTGGTGGGAATAAATGGTGCTCATTCAGAGCACGGCGCGAGCGGGACGCGGCTACCCAGGGCGATTGCCCTGGGCTATATAAATATTGCCCCGTTGGGGCACAATACGCAAGACTCCCAGAAAATACCCAACGATCCTAAATCCTCCCATCACCCCCAACTACCCCCGCGCGGCGCATGGAAAAACCCTGCCGGGGTTACCGACAGGGTTTAATTTACTATGGACCCGATGACCCGCGCTTACTTCTTGACGATTTCGGCGGGGGCTTCGGTGGTCGCGCCCTTGGCTTCGAAACCGAGCATCTGGACGACGGCGATATCGCCGCCATCGCCGATGCGCCACTTGGCGGTCTTGATGATGCGGGTGTAACCACCGTTACGGTCCTTGAAGGCCGGGCCAACGGTGTTGAACAGCTTCTGCACCAGGGTGTCGTCCATGAGCAGATCCTGATCCTTGGGATCGGCCATCAGACGGTCATGCAAACGGGCGATGACCAGACGACGGGCGTGCAGGGTGTTCTTCTTGGCCAGCGTGATCAAGGGCTCGACGAAACGGACCAGTTCCTTGGCTTTGGGCAAGGTGGTGCGGATTTCGCCATGCTCAATCAGCGATTGGGCCAGATGACGCATGAGGGCTTTACGGTGGGAGGGGCTACGCGATAAGCGACGGCCGGCTACTTTATGACGCATGATACATTACCTCTTCAAATCGTTTCGTAAAATTTAAGCCTTGGCCGCTTCGGCCGGGGCATCCGTCACCGCGGGATTAACCGCGACATCGGCTTCGGCAATCTTGAGACCGAGGGACAAACCAATTTCCTGTAACTTCGTTTTGACTTCCCGCAGCGAGGTCTTGCCAAAGCTGCGAACCTTGAGCAGGTCGGCTTCGGTTTGACGGGCGAGATCGCCCACGGTGTGCAGCTTGGCGGATTCCAGGCAGTTGCTGGCCCGGACCGACAGTTGCAGCGTGCCCAACGGCTGGCTGAGGACCGACTTCTGTTCGTCGTTCATCTGCGAAGCGATCAGGGTCACGGGGGTGACTTCTTCGGTCTGGGCATTGATCACGGCGCCGGGTTCGAAATGCTGCACGAACGCGTTGATGTGCTTGCGCAGAATCTTGGCGGCTTCGATCAGGGTTTCTTCCGGGCTCTTGGTGCCGTTGGTCCAGATTTCCAATACGAGCTTGTCGTAGTTGGTGCGCTGGCCCACGCGGGTGTCTTCGGTCTTGTAACGCACACGGGTCACGGGCGAGAAGATCGAATCCACGGCGATCTGGCCGATGATCTGTTCTTCCTGCGAATGCTCCGAGGCGATGACGAAACCACGGCCCTTGCGGACTTCCAGTTCCATCGAGAAGGTGGCGCCTTCGGTGGTCAGGTTGGCCAGCACGAGGTCTTTGTTGATGACCTCGATCGAGGCATCACCCTTGAGATCAGCGCCGGTCACGGGACCGAGGCCTTTCTTTTCCACCACGAGCTTTTTGGGCTCGTCGGAATCCAAACGGACAATCAGACCTTTGACATTCAGAATGATGTCGGTGACATCTTCCTGCACGCCTTCGATCTGGGCAAATTCATGTTCCACGCCGGCGATCTTCACGCTGACGGCGGCGGCGCCTTCCAGCGAACTGAGCAAAATCCGACGCAACGAGTTGCCGATGGTGGTTCCGAAACCACGTTCAAACGGCTCGACAATAAACTTGCCGTAGGTCTCGCTCTTGACCGAAGCATCCTGCTCGAACTTGCTGGGTAATTCCAGCCCACGCCATAATACTCGCATCATAACACGTACCTCCAAGGGAAAGTCCCGGGATTATCGGCGGGCCAATCGTGGCACCGTCATCTGTCACCGAGAACAATTAGGAACACTGTAAATAAACGCCGGGCTTAAACGCGGCGACGCTTGGGTGGACGACAACCATTGTGCGGCAACGCCGTGTTGTCTTCGATCCCGCTGACGCGCAGGCCGCTGCTCTGCAGACCGGTGATGGCGGCTTCGCGGCCGGGGCCGGGGCCCTTGACGCGGACTTCCACTTCCATCAGGCCATATTTCTTGGCCTTGGCGGCACAGTTTTCCGCGGCCCGGGTGGCCGCGAACGGGGTGCTCTTGCGGGCGCCCTTGAAACCTACGGTACCGGCGGAGTCCCAGCACAGGGTCTCGCCGGCCATATCGGTGATCGTCACCTGGGTGTTGTTGAAGCTCGCCTTGATGTGGACGATCCCCTTGGTGATGTTCTTGCGGATTTTCTTTTTGACTACCTTGGCCATAACAAACCTTTCCTGAGGGCTACGGATTAGCAACGCGCGAACGCACGGCTTAGTCCTGACCCGAATCCTACGCGCCCCGACGCTGCGTCAACCCATCGTTGACCCATGGTGCCGGGCGCGGCGCACGCTATTGCTTAGCCGTGCATTTCCTTCACGCCCTTCTTACCGGCGACCGTCTTGCGCGGGCCCTTGCGGGTACGGGCATTGGTGCGGGTGCGTTGGCCGCGCGTCGGCAGGCTGCGGCGATGCCGCGACCCACGGTAGCTGCCAATTTCTTTCAGACGCTGGATATTCTGCTGCAGTTGCCGACGCAGACCACCCTCGACCACGATTCCGCGGTCAATGATGCCGGTGATGCGGCTCACTTCTTCTTCGGTCAGCTCGCGGGCTTTCTTCTGCGGATCAATGCTGGCTTCCTTGAGGATGGCCAGCGCATTCACGGGGCCGACCCCGTAAATGTAACGCAGACTGATGCGGACGGGCTTGTCAATCGGGATATCAACACCGGCAATACGTGGCATAATGAACTCCTGAAATCTAAATCGTTAACTTGATCACCGGCGCTTAGCCTTGACGCTGTTTATGACGGGGATCCACTTTGCAGACCACCCGCAGCACGCCACGACGGCGCACAACAATGCAATGCTCGCAAATACGCTTGACGCTGGAACGAACTTTCATGACACTACTCCGCTGGTTAAAACCAACTTGATCCTGACCATACTATTCGTGACCGTCGGCAACACTGCCGAACACGCCTGCCCGACCCATAGCCATACTCAGCTACGCGTCACAATCCGACCGCGCTTCAGATCGTACGGCGACATTTCCACCGCGACCTTGTCGCCCGGCAGAATCCGGATGAAGTTCATCCGCATCTTGCCCGACACATGCGCTATCAACTCATGCCCATTGTCCAGCTTGACCCGGAACATCGCGTTGGGTAGTGCTTCCACTACCACGGCTTCGACACGGATTGGCTCTTCCTTGGGCATAGAAACCTCGTAGTATAACAAAACCGACCACATCTTCGCCAGTGGTCAAACCAAAATATTCACGCCACCCGCCAAAAGCTGGTGTTAAAGTTCAGTCCCGTGGGCCGTTAACGCCCGTCCGTCAGGACATCCGCACCCGTGGCGGTCACCGCCACCGTGTGCTCGTAATGGGCCGCCGGGGTCCCGTCACGGGATACCACCGTCCAGCCATCGGTCAAAATCTGTACTTCCGCCGCGCCCACGATCACCATGGGCTCGATGGCCAGCGTCATACCCGCCTGCAGGTAAAAATCGCCCCGGCGAAGAAAATCCTTCGTTACGCAATTCGGAACTTTCGGGTCCTCGTGCATCTGCTGGCCGATGCCGTGGCCGACAAAGTCCTGCACCACCGCAAAGCCCTGGCTTTCGACAAAGTCCTGCATCAGCCGCGCGATGTCACTCCAACGTCGGCCGGGCCGAATTTCGCGAATCGCCAAATCCAGCGTGCCCTGGGTCACCGCACACATCTTGCGGGTCTTTTCCGCGACGTTGCCCAGCAGAATGGTTACCGCCGAGTCGCCGCAGTAATTGCCCAGACTCACGCCGCAATCCACACTGACAATATCGCCGTCCTTGAGCACCCGTTTGGATGGGATGCCGTGGACCACTTCCTCATTGACCGAGATACAGGTATTGCCCGGAAAGCCGGTGCCGGGCTGATAGCTGGGATAGTTCTTGAACAACCCGCGGGCTCCCGCGGAGGTATAGCAGTCATAGACAATCTGATCGAGTTCCAGCGTGGTCATGCCCACGCGAATCTGTTCCTGGGCGCGCTGCAACGCCCGCTGGACCACGCGGCCCGAAGCCCGCATCTGTTCCAATTCGCGTTGTGATTTCAGCGTAATCCGCATAATGCCCTGCCCGTACTCAGCCTTCAAAGTGCCGATGCATCTTTTCCAGCACGACTTTGGTCACCTCCGGGATCGCCCCGGACGCATCCACCGTCTTAAAATTCCCCATCTGGGCGTAAAACGCCACCAACGGGGCCATCGTTTCCTGATACGTCTGAATCCGCTTCTGCACCACATCGTGGCGGTCGTCTTCGCGGGTAATCAACGGTTCCTGATCATTGTCGCACAGGCCGGGCGTCTGGGGCGGATTGGAATCCACATGGTAGACACTCAAGCAGGCCGGACAAATCCGCCGGCCTTCAAAACGGCGCTGTAACACCGTGGGGTCCACGACAAAATTGAACACCAGCATCAGGGGCCGCTGGAGTTCAAACAACATCCGGTTCAGCGCTTCGGCCTGCACAATCGTGCGCGGGAAGCCATCCAACACAAAGCCGCAATCGCCCAATTTGATAATGCGTTCCCGCATGATGCTCATCATCAAATCATCGGGCACCAGCATCCCATTGGCCATGAAGTCGCGAATTTTACGGCCGTTGACACTGCCGGAGATCTTTTCCGCCCGCAGAATGTCCCCACTGGACATATGGACGAGTTTGAACGCTTCGCAAATCCTCGCCGCTTGGGTTCCCTTCCCCGATCCCGGAGGCCCCAGTAGCGCGATTCTCATGCGGCGGCGTCCTTTCCAGCGGCACTCTGTGCCCCGGCAGCGCCGCCCTTGCCGCTGTATTTATTGCGGCCGGGACGCGAAGATTCCATAAAACCACCGTAGTTACGCATGACGAGATTGGCTTCGATCCGGTTGACCAGATCCAGCAGTACGCTGATCACGATCAGCAAACCGGTGCCACCCAGGAACTGGGTGACGCTGTGCTTGATGTCCATCGCGGTACCGAGTACCTGCGGCACCACGGCAATGACACACAGGAAGCCCGCGCCGACGAAGGTCACGCGATTCATGACATCCTGCAGATATTCCGCCGTGCGCGGTCCGGGCCGGATGCCCTTGATGAAGGTACCGTAATCCCGGAGCTGCGTGCTCATTTCCTTGGGATTGAACTGCACGGTGTTCCAGAAGTACGAGAAGAAGAAAATCATCGCACAGTAAATCAGCTCAAACCATAGCTTGCCCTGTTCGATATGGGACACGAGGTAACCCGTGACGGCATTGGGATAGCTGGTCGCCAGCCACCGCAGCAGCATGGAGGGGAACAGCATCAACGAACTGGCAAAGATAATCGGCATCACCCCGGCGTGGTTGACGCGCAGGGGCAGATAATTGGACTGCCCGCCGTAAACCTTGCGGCCCCGGACGTGCTTGGCCTGCTCGATCGGGATGCGGCGCTGGGCCTGAGTCAGGAAGATCGAACCCGCGACAATGAAGATAAAGGTGGCGATCAGGAACACACACTTGGCGGGACCGAACTTGGCGCCGTCAAATTCGCCCGTGAGGGTAAAGTTGCGGGCAATTTCGCCCACGGCATCGGGCATGCGGGCCACAATACCGGCGGTGATGATCAGCGATACACCATTGCCGATCCCATAATGGTCAATCTGTTCGCCCAGCCACATCAGGAATACCGAGCCGGCGGTGAGCATCATCAGGCCCAGGAACCAGAACAGGCTGAGTTGGAACGGATCATTGCGGACGCTCAGGTGCAGTAGGCTGTTGGCCCCTGAGGCCGAACTCGACAGATAACCGATCCACATCGCCGATTGTACGAAGCACACCGCCACCGTGAGGTAGCGGGTCCATTCGTTCATCTTGCGGATGCCCGGCTCGCCTTCTTTTTTCAGTTTTTCCAGCGCCGGCACCACGGTGCCCATGAGCTGGATAATGATCGAGGCACTGATATAAGGCATGATCCCCAGACCGAAGATCGTGGACTGGCCCAGATCACCGCCCGAGAACAGCGATAGATAATTGGTGACGGCTTCCAGCGGAGAATTGTTCTCAGCCGCAGTTTTCGCCGCCTGCGTGAGTTTCGCCGCGTTCACGCCGGGCAGGGGGACGTAGTAACCAATGCGGTACGCGAGCAGCAAGCCGATGGTAAACAGCAGCTTGGTACGCAGTTCCACAATCCGGAAAATATTCAGCAGCGTTTGCAGCACGCGGACCTCGCTGGCTAAGAGTTCAACAGCGAACGGCGTCAGCCCTTCGCATAGGTCACCACTCAACAGGCAACCGCAAGCAGATTACCGTTCCCGGCATTAACACCGGACTGGCATCCACCCGCGGTTGTCAAAAACTGCATATCCATGGCCGTTAGGCCTTGGTGGCTTTGGCCAATTTCTTGAACTTACCGGTCTTCGGATTGACCTTGTCCTTGTTCCGATCCAGCTCGAGCAGCTTGATGGTACCACCGGCTTTGGTGATCTTCTCAGCGGCCTGCTTGGTGACCTTGCCGGCCACGATCGCAAACGACTTGGTCAGGGTGCCATCGCCCAGAATCTTGACGGGCAGCTTGTTAACCCGCACCAGTTTCTTGGCCACCAGAGCGGCCCGATCAATCTTGGCGCCGGCGTCAAAGAACTTTTCCAGATCGCTGACATTGACGATCTCGAAGTCCTGACGGAAGACGTTATTGTTGAAGCCACGCTTGGCAATGCGGCGGAACAGGGGCAGATTGCCACCTTCGGAACCGAGCTTGATCGTGCCACCCGCACGGGCGCCACTACCTTTGGTCCCGCGTCCGCAGGTCTTGCCATGACCGGAGCTTTCGCCGCGTCCCAAACGGATACGACGCTTGTGCTTGCCGGCCTGAGCGGTAATTTCGTGAATCATCATGAGCAAATCTCCAAATCGTTGGCTAACCCGACCGCCGGAGCGGAAGGTTAGAGCGTCACGCCGCGATCAATCGCCACCTGCTCCTTAACCCGGAGCTGCTTGAGGGCGGCGAGCGTCGCCTTGCATAAGTTCTTCTTGTTCGTCGAGCCGTAGGCTTTGCTGAGGACATCCTTAATGCCCACCAACTCCAGCAACGGACGCACATAACGACCGGCCTTCACGCCGGTACCCGGACGGGCCGGAACCAGACGGATCGAGCTGGCGCCGTAGGTGCCCATAACTTCGTGGGGAATGGTGCCGCGTTCGAGCGCTACCGAGATCATGTGCTTGCGGGCATCCTTGGTAGCCTTCTCGACGGCATTGGGAACTTCCTTGGCCTTGGCATAGCCCAGACCCAGGTTACCCTGCCGATCGCCGGTGGCGACCAGTGCTTCGAAGGAGAAATTCTTACCACCCTTGACGACCTTGGCGCTGCGGAAGACACCCACGGTTGCGGAGTCATTCGGGCCCTTATCGGAGTTGTAATTACGTTCAGCCATAACCATTCCTTAGCTATTCGAAAGTTGCCTGTGTGCTTAAAACTTCAGACCCGCTTCACGGGCGGCATCGGCCAACGCCTTGACCCGACCATGGTACCGGTAGCCATTGCGATCGAACGCAATCTCCGAGATACCCTTGGCCAGCGCCTTGGCCGCCAGCGCCTTGCCCACCACAATGGCGGCATTCTTGTTGCCACCCTGGGGGGCGGCGGTCTTAAGGTCTTTTTCCGCGGTGCTCGCCGCCACCAACGTGCAGCCACTGACATCGTCAATCAGTTCGGCATACATGTTCTTGAGGCTGCGGAAGATGGTCAAACGCGGACGTTCGGCCGTACCGGACAAAGTGCCACGGATCCGCAGTTTACGCCGCTGCCACCGCTTATTCTTGATTTTGAGTGTCGTCTTACTCATGTTTTCTATCCAATCCGAATCTAGTTTCCATGCGAATCACGCTACACGCGACACGGGATACGCCAAATTACTTGGCACCCGCACCGGCAAACTGCTTACCAGCCTTACGCTTGACGGTTTCACCGACATAACGCACACCCTTGCCCTTGTAAGGTTCAGGCTTACGAATGCGGCGAATCTGGGCGGCCAAATCGCCGACCATCTGCTTGTCCGCACCCGAGATATTGATCTTGGTGCCCTGGGCCTCGATCTTGAGGACCAAGCCGACGGGAATCTCAATCTTGATCTGGTTGGCATAGCCCAGCGACAGGGTCAGCACGTTACCGGCCTGTTCGGCCTTGTAACCGACACCCTGAATTTCCAGATCCTTGGCATATCCTGTGCTCACCCCGGTCAGCATGTTGCTGACCAGCGCCCGGGTTAAACCGTGGACGGCCCGCGAGAGCTTCTCGTCATCCTTGCGGGTGACGGTGACCACATCGCCGGCCACAGCCACTTGGACGTTAGCATGATGATTAAGGGAGAGTTTACCCTTGGGGCCTTCCACATTGACCACGCCATTGCTGACGGCAATCTTGACGCCTTTGGGCACCGCGATAGGTTTCTTACCAATTCGACTCATAACTTGTCCTTTCCGTCCGGTAACATCACTGTTGCCAGTGGCCTTCCGGAACATACCCCGCACTTCGGCGGGCTGTTCAGTAAATTGTTACTTCACGGTGGCGAGCACTTCGCCACCCATGTTCATTTCCCGGGCCTTGCGGTCCGAGAGTACGCCCTTGGACGTGCTCAGGAGCACAATCCCCATACCGTTCTGCACGGCAGGCAGGCGATCCACTTCGCGGTACACGCGGCAGCCGGGCTTGCTCAGACGCTTGATCTCGTGGATCACGCGTTCGCCGGTGGGCGTATACTTGACCTGGATGCGGATCAGGCCTTGGCCGGTCCCGTCATCAAGGGCGGTGAAATCTTCGATGAAGCCTTCTTCCTTCAGTACCTGGGCAATGCCCAGACATACCTTGGATTGTTTGACGTCAACGGTTTTGTGCTTGGCGGAGACCGCATTACCGATCCGGCAGAGCATATCCGAAATAGTGTCGTTCATAAACCAACCTCTCAGGGCTTTAGGGCTTACCAGCTGCTCTTACGCATGCCGGGGATCAGACCCTTGTGGGCCAACTCACGCAGCATAATACGCGAAATCTTGAATTTACGATAATGGGAACGCCGCCGGCCGGTCAATTCGCAGCGCCGCGCCAAACGGGTGGGGCTGCTGTTGCGCGGCAGCTTCCGCAAGGCTTCCATGTTGCCTTCTTCCTTGTACTTCTTACGCAAATCTGCGTATTGCGCAATCAGTTTCAGATTGCGGGCATAACGGGCTTTCCAAGCAGTCGTGGCCATATTCGTTCCTTTGTGCTACTACCTGATACGTTAAGAAGCCTTCTTGGCGGCGTCCGCAGTCGCGAACGGCATTCCAAAAGCCTTCAAAAGCTCAAACGCCGCTTTCGCTTCACCGGCCGTGGTGACGATCGTGATGTTCATTCCCTGATGGAAGGTCACGTTGTCGCCGCGGATTTCCGGGAAGACGGTCTGTTCGGTCAGACCCATGTTATAGTTGCCACGCTGATCGAAGGCCTTGGGGTTCAAACCCCGGAAATCCTTCACCCGCGGGATGGCCAGGTTGATCAGGCGGTCCAGGAATTCCCACATGCGGTTGCCCCGCAGCGTGACCCGGCAGCCGATTTCCATACCCTGACGCAATTTGAAGTTCGACACGCTGATGCGCGCCTTACACACCTGAGCCTTCTGGCCGGCGATCAGCGTCAATTCCTTGACGGCCGCTTCCAGACGGGGCTTCTCGGTGATGGCTTTGCCCAGACCCATGTTGATGACCACCTTGGTGATCCGGGGCACGGCCATGACGTTCTTGATGCCCAGCGTCGCTTTGAGCGCGGGGGCGATTTCGTCCTTGTAACGCAGCCGCAGACGCGGCACGTAACCAGCGGGGAAAGCTACGCCTTCGCCGGTGGCCACTTCGGGACCCTTGCTGGCCTTGGGCTCTCCCTTGGCTTTCTTGGGCTGCTTGGCCGCACCTTCGGGTCCACCTTGCGGGGCCTTCTTGGGGGCTTTTTCTTGTTTATTGGCGTCCTTCTTGTCGGCCATTTTCAGCTACCTCATCCTACGGGGTCCGCAGACCACCTTGCATATCATACTTCATCGGGTGCCCGGGCTTACGCAGCCCTGATACCCACAAACTTACTTAACCTTCGCCACCACACCCAGATCGCTGCCGGTCTTGACTGCGATGCGGCGCTTCACGCCGTCCTTGGTGACATAACGCACCCGGGTGCCCTTGCCGGTCTTGGGATCCACCGGCTGCACTTTGCAGGCCTGGATCGGGGCGGGCTTGCTGATCTTGCCACCCTTGGGACTCTGTTGGGTGGGCTTCAGGTGCTTGATCTTGACGTTGACGCCTTCGATCAGAACCATGTCCTTGTCCGGAAATACCTTGAGCACCTTGCCGGTCTGGCCCTTGGAGGCTCCCGAACGGATATAAACGGTGTCACCTGCTTTAATACGCGCCGCCATGTTTAACCTCATTCTATGGGCCGGTTGGGCCTATCCTGTTAGACGACTTCACTGGCCAAAGAAACAATCTTCATGTAATTCTTTTCCCGCAACTCACGGGCCACCGCACCAAAGATGCGCGTGCCCTTGGGATTGCCTTCATCATCCACGATTACGGCGGCGTTGCGGTCAAACCGCACGATGCTGCCATCGGAACGACGGGTGATCTGGCGGGTCCGCACGATGACGGCCTTGGCCACTTCGCCCTTCTTGATGTCCCCGTTGGGCATCGCCTTCTTGACGGCGACGACAATCAGGTCACCGATGGTGGCGATACGACGCTTGAACTTGCCGCGGGGGGTCGAGCCGCCGAGTACTTTGATGCACATGGCGGACTTGGCGCCGGTGTTATCGGCAATGTCAATTCGGGTCTGTTGCTGAATCATGACTCACCTGCTTTAGTAGAGCGTCGGCCTTAGGCGGACGCGGTCTTATCCTGGTTCTTGGCAAACAGCTTCGAGGCATCCGACTCAATGGCGCTGGTGTCAATGGCACCGGGGCCCTTGGTCACGATCCGTACAAAGCGGTACGTCTTGGTTTTGCTGATCGGCCGACAGCTCATCACTTCCACCGTGTCGCCCGTCTGCGAGACATTGGCTTCATCGTGGACATGCAGAACCGTCTGCCGCTTGACATACTTACCGTACTTCGCATGCGGGGCCAGGTAATCAACCACGACCCGACGGGTCTTGTTGACCTTGTCCGAGACGACCTTGCCGATCATCCGCGTGCGTAATTTACGTTTGGTGCTGACTGTTTCAGTGCTCATCGAATATTCCTGCCTGCTCTAAGACCTTACGCCTGGGCCTTGCCGGCGGCGAGCTGACGCTGCCGTAGCACGGTTTCAACACGGGCAATATCGCGACGGATCTTGCCCACTTGCGACACATCTTTGATCTTGTCCGACGCGGACTGGATCCGGAGGTCGAACAACTGCTTGCGCAGTTCGGCTTCCTTTTCCAGTAACATGGCGTCTTCCAATTTTACAAACTCTTTGCTGCTCATGACTCAACCTCGTTAAGCGCCGGTGCAACCGCCCCGGCGTGGAATCACATCGTGTGCCGACGGGCGATAAAGCGCGTCCGAATCGGCATCTTGTAGGCCACCCGGGCAAACGCCTTGCGGGCCACGGCTTCTTCAACTCCGGTCATTTCGAACATGATCGTGCCGGGCTTCACTTCCGCGGCCCAGAACTCCGGTTCGCCCTTACCGGTACCCTGCCGGGTTTCCAGCGGCTTCTTGGAGAAGCTCTTGTGCGGGAAAATCCGGATGAAGATTTTACCTTCCCGGGCGACAAACCGCGAGGCCGCCATACGACCGGCTTCAATCTGCCGACCGTTGATGCGTCCGGGTTCCAGCGCCTGCAAACCGAATTCGCCGTAGCCGATCTTGTTGCCACGAGTCGCGTTGCCGCGCATTACGCCGCGCTGCTGCTTACGCCACTTTACTCGTGAAGGCATTAACTTTGCCATGTGTCATACTCCTAGTCGTAGGCCGGGCCGCCAAAGGACCCGCAACCCATGCTTAAATTCGTTTAACGACGCCGCGGACGACGCGGACCGCTCTTGCGGGTGTTGTCCAGATTTTCCGTCTCGGAATACAAACCGCGATACACCCAGACCTTGATGCCCAGCACGCCATAGGGCGTCCGGCAGTGATTCAGGCCGTAGTTCACATCCGCCTGCAGGGTCTGCAGCGGGATCGAACCGAGCAGGAACTTTTCGGTCCGGGCAATTTCCGCCCCGCCGATACGTCCGGCCAGTTGGATCTTCACACCCTTGGCGCCCGCCGACATCGCGGCATCCAGTTTCTGCCGCACCGCGCGACGGAAGCTGACCCGCTTCTTGAGCTGTTCGCCGATGTTCTCGGCAATCAACTGGGCGTTGAGGTCAGGGTTGGCGACCTCGCTGACTTCAATCTTCACCTTGCGTCCGGTGAGGGTCTCCAGGGCATCGCGGAGCTTGTCGGCATCCGCCCCCTTGGGCCCGATCACCGTACCGGGACGCGACGAGTGCAGAACCACCCGCAACTCTTCCCGGGTACGTTCGATCTCAACCTTGGCGATCCCGGCGAAGGGGGCCTGACGGTTGAGCTTTTCATCAATAAAGGCGCGAATCTTTTGGTCTTCGACCAGCAGATCGCCGAAAATCTTCTTGGGGGCAAACCAACGGCTGGTCCAGCCTTCAGTAATACCTACCCGGAAGCCCAGTGGATGAATTTTCTGACCCATTGCTACCTCGAATCAGTCTGCGAAATCTGTTTCGTTACGCTTTCACTACCGCTTTTTTACCCGCACCCTTGGTCTTCTTCTTCTTGCTGGGGGCGGTGCCTTCTTCCACTTCCACACAGATGTGGCAAGAACGCTTCAAAATCGAATAAGCTTTGCCGCGATCCTTGGGCTGGAAGCGCTTCATGACGATGCCTTCGTCACAGAAGCTCTTGGCCACAAAGAGATTGTCAACATCCGCTTCCCGGACGTCGGCATTCGCGATGGCGCTGCGGAGCACCTTGGCCACCATGATGGCGGCCCGCTTTTTGTTGAACTTCAGCAAGTCCAGCGCCTCGTCCACGGGCTTGTTGCGGATCAGGTCCGTCAACAACCGCGCCTTACGGGCGGAGATCCTTGCGTTACGCCATTTTGCCATGTATCCCATAGTACAAACCTCATCTTCCGAAGCCGGCCGGTATCACCCGACCGCTCGTGCCACTGTTGTTACTCGGCCTTTGCCTTGACCATGGTGTGACCCTTGAACGTCCGCGTCGGCGAGAACTCACCGAGCTTGTGGCCCACCATATCTTCCGTGACAAACACTTTCACGTGCATCCGGCCGTTGTGCACCATAAACGTATGGCCCACAAAATCCGGAATAATCGTGCTCGAACGCGACCAGGTCTTGATCGGATCTTTGGAATTCTTGTCGTTCAGCTTGGCCACTTTGGCCAGGAGATGCTCAGCGACAAACGGACCTTTTTTCGAACTGCGGCTCATGTGCTATCCTCGTGAGCTTGAATCTTATTTCCGACGCAACACTGATTCACCATAACGCACCGTCATACGCCGACGGATAATCATGTCTGAACTATTCTTCCGGGGACTGCGGGTCTTGCCGCCCTTGGCGGGCACGCCCCACTTGCTGACGGGGTGACGACCGCCGCCCGAACGACCTTCACCACCACCCAGCGGGTGGGCAACCGGGTTCATGGCCACGCCGCGAACCGTGGGACGAATCCCGCGATGACGGGTCCGACCGGCCTTGCCCCAACGGATGTTGATCCAGTCAATATTGCTGAGCTGACCCAGGGTCGCCCGGCACTTCCAGTTAAGCTGACGGACTTCACCGCTGGGCAGTTGGATGGTGGCGGTACCGCCATCCTTACCGATCAGACGGGCCACGCCGCCGGCGGAACGAACCAGCTTGCCGCCCTGGCCGGGGATGGATTCCAGATTGTGGACTTCCGCACCGACGGGGCAGATTTCCAACGGCATCGCGTTGCCGAGGGTCTTTTCAATGTCGTTATGGGTACCGCTTTCGATTTCCGCGCCCACCTTCAGGCCCAGGGGGGCGAGGATGTAGCTGAGGGTACCATCGGTATATTTGATCAGGGCGATAAACGTCGAACGGTTGGGATCGTATTCGATGGACTGGACGATGGCCTTGATGCCATCCTTGACCCGCTTGAAGTCCACCTTGCGGTACATCTGCTTGTGGCCACCACCAATGTGCCGGCAGGTGATCCAGCCGGTGTGATTGCGTCCGCCGGTCTTTTTCTTGCGGACGATCAGGCTCTTGGCGGGCTTGCTGGCGGTCAATTCCTCGAAGGAATTCACCGAGCTGTTGCGGCGGGCCGCAGTCGTTGGCTTGTAGATTTTAATACCCATGTTCGTTCCTTATTACCGCTCTCGGCGGCGTGCTATCAGAACAAGTCAATCTTGTTATCTTCGTGCAACACAACCACGGCCTTCTTAAGGGCCCCAACGGTGATTTCGCCCGACTTGGTACGCTTCGGCTTGCCGGCCGTCACTACCGTGCGGACATCCGCCACCTTGACTTTGAACAACGTTTCAACCGCCGTCTTGATCTGGCCCTTGTCCGCACGCTTGTCCACTTCGAAGGTGTAGGCGTTGCGGGCACCAGCCAGCCATGTGCTCTTTTCCGAGATGAGCGGGCGTTTGATGATTTCTGTGATCTCTAACTTCATGGTCATCACCCTGGCTTTCCTTAAGCTTTCGCCGGTTTGATCAGGTTTTCCAAAGCCGCCTTGGTCATCACCACGGTCCGCTTGGTCAACAGGTCATACGCATTGATTTCTGCCGCGGGCTTGATCGCCGTACGGGCGATATTACGGGCGGACAGGTACAAATTGTTATCGAGTTTATCCGTGGCAATCAGCACCGAACGATCGGCGTTGAGGGCCTTGAGCATGCTGACCACGGTTTTGGTCTGGGGCTTGGTCACACTGAAACCATCGAGCAACTTCAAACCGCTGCTCAACACCTTGCTGAGCAGGGCATTGTTGCGGGCCTGCCGGCGTTGCTGGGCGGGCATATCCTGGCGGAAATCACGGGGCCGGCGCGGGAAGGCCAAACCGCCGCCTTTCATCACCGAAGTGCGGATCGAACCACGGCGGGCGTTACCCGTCTTCTTCTGGTTGAACAGCTTCTTGGTCGAGCCTTCGATTTCGCCACGGCTGCGCTGCCGGACCGTACCCTGACGCAGGTTGGCATGGTAGTACACCACGGCCTGCTTCAACAGTGCGGGACTGACGGTGCCACCGAGGAGGCTTTCGTCCAGTTGGTACTTGCCAACTTCCTGACCTTGGATATTTAGAATCGGTACTTCAATCATGACTTTTCTCGCTTGCTTTTGTCGTTATGCCCTAAAGTTTAACCTTGCTTCACCGGCGGCATCGCTTTGGCTTTCCGCACAAACACCAGACCACCGTTGGCGCCCGGTACGGGACCGCCGATCAACAACAAATTCTTTTCGCGATCAATCCCGATCACCTTGAGGTTACGCACAGTCACCTGTTCGTCGCCCATGTGGCCGGCCATCTTCTTGCCCAGACGAATCCCGCGGCCGTGACCACGGGTACCCTGGCCACCACCGATACCGCCGGGCGAACGATGCTTACGTTCGGTACCGTGGCTCTGCGGCATACCGCCGAAGTTGTGCCGCTTCATGACGCCTTGGAAACCTTTACCTTTGGAGGTGCCGGTCACGTCGACGAAATTGATATTTTCAAAGATGGAGACATCCAGCGTCGCCCCGGTGCTGAGGGTGGGCTTGACGGTGAGACGTACTTCGCGGAAATGTTTCTTGGGTTTGGTCTGGCCGGTCTTTTCGCAGTGGCCCTGCACCGGCTTGGTGCAGCGTTGCGCTTTCATCTCGCCAAAGCCGAGTTGCACGGCGTTGTAGCGATCCTTGCCGTCTTCGGACTTGACCTGCGTTACCACGCACGGTCCGGCCTCGAGTACGGTTACGGGAACCATTACGCCCTGTGCGTCGTAGATACGGGTCATCCCGACCTTACGGCCCAACAAAGCAGCAAATACACTGTTATTACCATTTTCGCTCATGGCATCCTCTTTCCTGCTCAAGCTCTTGCGAACCCGGGTCTCCTAGCGTAGGAGTGTCAGGTTCCGGTAAACATGCGTTTACACGAACTGGCTTGCTGCGGAATTAAAATAATTCTGCCTGCGTAAATCCAGTTGCCTGCCCAATAGTCAACCGGCTCTACGCCTTGATCTTCACAAACACGCCTGCGGGTACAACCAAACGATTCAACGCTTCGATGGTACGGGCCGTAGGCTCCAAAATATCGATCACACGCTTGTGCGTGCGGATTTCGAACTGTTCCCGGCTCTTCTTGTCAATGTGCGGCGAACGCAACACGGTGAATTTCTCAATCCGCGTCGGTAAGGGCACCGGACCACGAACCTTGGCCAGCGAGGCCTTGGCCTGATCCACAATTTCTTTCGCTGAGGCATCCAGTACTCGGTGGTCGTATGCTTCCATCCGAATCCGAATCCGATCGTGTTGTCCTGTCGCCATCGTAGACTCCTGCAACTGCACGGAATTCCTAAATCAGGCCGGTCAACACTTGACCGCCTCAGCTTTCCTTCCCACGCGGCCGATTCGCATCCGCCCGCGGGAGAGCCGTTTTTCACTTCTACACGACGCGGACATTTACAGGCCTCGCGGCCCGTCAACATCCTGTTTCACTTGCGTCGCACGCCTCACACACTTCTGGCAAGGCGTCAAAGATTGGAAAGAATACCACACCAACTTTTTATGTCAAGCATCGGTTAAGTATTTCTGCCCATTCGGCCAATTTAACCAGCCCATTTGCCCGGTAAAACCGTTCTCAAAACTGGTTCAAATCCTTCACCACCTGCGTGAACCGCACCCACAAATAGGTCCGGCCTTCATACTCGGTCACCAGCCCCGAAACGCGGAACTTCACCCGCTTGGTACCCTGGGCCGAAGCCTCTTCCATCGTCGTCAGCAACTTGCACGGGGCCAGAAACACCGGCTCGTCCGATAAACCCTGGCCATCGGCCTCAAATACGAATATATAGGCGTTGGTTTTCTCTTCCTTCACCAACCGCCCCACGCGATTCCACAATGGTTCGCCTTCGTGATACTTCTGCACGGCCACCTTGGTCTTGGCTGCCGGGGCCACCACCGCAATCGGGGTAGGCGGTACCGCCGGCTGCGTCGCTGGGGTCACCACCACCACGCTGTCAGGCTGCTTGGTGAGTAAATCCCGCAAAGTCTGTTCCGCCGTGGGCGCGGTGGTCGCTGGCGTGGTTGGCACAGGATCAGGCTGCGTCGTAGGCACCGCCGGTGCGGTCGTCGGCGGGGTAATCTCCATGCCCGGCGGAGTCACCACCACCGGCGGAGCAATCTCCACCTGGGCCCATACGCCCACCACCATGATGCCCATCAGGGCCAACACGCTCGATACGCTTACGCTGCGCGACATAGTGTTTTCATCCCTTGCAAAGAGCATCTCAACGCCAGACCGTACTGGCCTAATCCCGTATTGTCCCCGCCCATAGGCGTGGCCGTCAAGCTATATTTTATATCTCTGGGGTATTTAGCGGGTGGGGTCCAATTCGCCCACCGCCACATCCAGCGCCGCCGCCAGGCGATCTACCGTCAGGAATCCGGGACTATGTTTGCCCACTTCCAAGCGGCTGATATGGCTTTGCGGCAGACGACTCTTCTGCGCCAGCACTTTCTGCGTCCACCCCCGCGCCTGCCGTAACTTGCGGATTTTCTTACCCACGAACAAGCCCCACTTTGTCACTTCGTCCAGGGGCTTTTCCTTGAGATCCAAAGGTTTCATGCCGGTGGGTTTAACGTCCAATATTTCCAGAACCCCCACTTGCGCCTGGGCAATTTCCTCGGAGTCCTGCGTGGTTGCCAGCAGGGAATAAAGTTCGTACAAATCGCGTCGGAATGTAGGCATTTAGCACCTTACCCACGTTTGCGAATCATCTGCGTCACCCCACCCGTGACCTTCTGATCCAGCTTCACCAAAACCTCCCACTGTTGCGGGTGCGGGACGATCAGTTCCGTGCGGCTGCCGAAGGCGATCATGCCGTAGCGTTCGCCGCGGGCGAATAACTGCCCTGGACGGGCGGGTGTCAGGATCCGCCGGGCGATGGCACCGACGATTTGTTTGACTGCCGCCAGCGGCTGGCCGTCGTTGGGGTCATTGATCACCAGCATCAGGTATTGGTTTTTATAACTCGCCTCCGGGTGCCGGGCATCCAGATACAGCCCCGCGGCCCGCTGGATATCCGTGATCGTCCCCGCACAGGGCATCCGGTTCACGTGCACATCCAGCACGCTCAGAAAAATACTGATTTTCAGCGCCGGACCGCCCAGCGGCGCAAAATTATCCAAGGTCTCAATCAGCGTCACCTTGCCATCCGCCGGGGCCACCATGATCCCCGGCACATTGGGCACCGTGCGCGGCGGATCGCGGAAGAACAGCAGCAACGCCAGCGTCACAATCAGCACCACGCCCAGCAGCCACCACCATGCCAGCCATACCGCCAACGCCCCCAGCGCCGCCCCGCCGATACCGATGGGTAACCACAAAAACCAGCCATAGCTGGCAAGGATAAACGGCGGATATTTCATGCTTTAGGCCTGTTGTGGAGGATTATCCGAGGGTACTGGTGTGGGCGACTCCGGAATCACCGGCAGCACGCGCGGCGCGGACCGGTCATACCGCACCCCCAGTAAAAACGCCAAAAATAACGCAATCAACGCCCCCACCAGCAGCAGCGGCCGTATCGCCGGGTCCAGCGCTGGCTTCCAATACCACGGCAACGGCGCCACCGGCTCCGGCGTCACCGGCAACAGCGATTCCCGCAATAACCCCGCCACCGAACGATCCGCACCCGATACTGTCACCAACGGCAGCACCTGCTGCCCGGGCCGCTGATAATTCAACTGCCGCGCGGCCAGCCGTTCCTGCACCAGCACATCGTTCTGCGCGGCGGCCACAAATTCTTTATTCTGCGCCACCTGCTGATCCAGCAGTTTCACCGTGGCCTGTAAATCATTGCGCAAGATCAGTGCCTGCCGCGTCTGCTCCAGCGGCCGGGCCAACACCACCAGCGCCAGCACCGCCAGCCCGGCAATGAGCAATACCCAACTGACCGTGGTCACACTGAATAGGAAGGGAATCCAAATAATGGTAGGCGTTCGTGGTCGCATCCGTGCGTCTCCTAAGACCGCCATCGTGGCCGTCTGTTACCCCATAGTTTACGGCCAGTTAAGGCGCAAGCCAAGTGGAATTTGGCGATAAAGTCGGCGGGGAAGTGCCCCAGACAGGCCAGAAGCTGGCTCTACTCTATAAATTCACCAATACATACAAACCATACAACGCAACCCCGGTGACAATGACGCTCAATGGCCACCACCAGCAAAATCGTTTCTTGCGAGCCAGTTGACTCGCCCCCCAAACGGTAGCAATCAGATTAAGCAATCCGCCCAGACCAATCAGTCCAAGCCCTAGGGCCACAAGGCCCTCCGCCCATGTCCCCGCACGACCAAAGGCAGCGCCAATGCCAAATACCGATAATCCGCCACCGAGTAATGCCAGTGCCACCGCCAGTAAAAATAGGATCGCACCCAAGTCAAAAATACGCCTGAGTTTGGACGGCTTTGGTGCTGCCGATTCTTGCGGGTTATTATCCATGCCATGCCCTCGCGTATAAGCGTTCCCCTCACCCCACCAACCCCAGCGCCTCGGTCATTTCGCGTTGCGCCTTGCCATCGCCCACTTTCGCCGCCACGGCGATCCCGCGCGTCAGGTAATCCCGGGCTTCCGCTCCGCGGCCCAGCCGGGCCAGCAGCTTGCCGGCCATGAAGTAGGCCGCCACATAGTTGGGATCATCCGTCAAAAGCGCGGCAAAGGCCGTCAGGGACTCATCATTACGCCCGGCTTTGTCATATTCCATCGCCAGCGCATAACGCAAAAAGGTATCCTGCGGTTCGGCAGCGAGCAGCGCTTCAAGTTGGTCAATCCGCGGCATAGGGGGCATCCTTGTCTAAGTTTCTACGGGGCATTATACCCCACCACCGCACAGGGCGGTATGGTCCATCCGGCCCGCTGCCCGGTATACCCCAGCGTTTGTGCCCCCACACTTCCCCCCCGCCGCGATTCGTCATACACTATGGCCTTTACCGGGGCGGCCGGAACGCCCCCGGCGGCTATATTCCTTAGGAGTGCGTCATGGCAAAGGTCATTGGGATTGGGTTACTGGGTTGTGGCACCGTCGGCACCGCCGTGGCGGAAGCCCTGACCACCACCGCCAACCCCGGCCTGCGCGCGGGGCTGAAACTCGAACTCCGCCGGGTGCTGGTCCGCAACGCCCGCAAGAAGCGCGGCCTGAATCTGCCCGCCGGCGTGCTGACCACCGAAGGCCAAACCGTAGTCACCGACCCCAAGGTCGAAATCGTCGTCGAATTACTCGGCGGACTGGAACCCGCCCGTACGCTGGTGCTGGCGGCGCTGGCCGCGGGCAAGCATGTCGTCACCGCCAATAAATATCTGCTGGCCGTCCATGGCCACGAAATCTTTGCCGCCGCCCGTGCGGCCAACCGCTGCGTGGCCTTCGAGGCCAGTTGCGGCGGGGCCATCCCCATCATCGGCGCCCTGCTGGGCGGGCTGGCCGCCAACGATATCACCCAACTGGTCGGCATCGTCAACGGCACCTGCAATTACATCCTCACGCAAATGACCCGCGGCGGGCAGAGCTATGCCACCGCGCTGGCCGGGGCCCAGGCCGCCGGCTATGCCGAACCCGATCCCACATTTGATGTCAACGGCACCGACTCGGCCCATAAGCTGGCCGTGCTGGCCGCGCTGGCCTTTGGTGGCCGCGTGGACCTTGCGAGCATCGCCTGTCGCGGTATTGACACCCTGCAGGATCAGGACCTGCGTTACGGCAAGGAACTGGGTTATATCTGCAAACTGCTGGCCATCGCCGATAAGACCGCCGGCGGCGTCAGCCTACAGGTACGCCCCACGTGGGTGCCTGCGGATCATCCGCTGGCCAATGTGCACGGCTCGTACAATGCCATCATGGTCGAAGGCAGCCTGTGCGG
>JBAXGE010000016.1:0-23906 GCA_037139555.1 Phycisphaerae bacterium | reverse complement strand
GCCCGGCCATACTCAATCAGGTCGCCCGTGATGACGATAATATCGGGTTTGAGCGCCAAACCTTGCCGGATGGCGTTCAGGGCATAGGTATAATTGGTGGCCCCCAGGTGCAAATCGGACAGTTGTAAGATGGTGCGCCCAGCCCAAGCCGAAGGCAGGTTTTGCATCGGCATGGGTAAACGGACGATCTGCAGCCGGTGCGGGGCGAAAAAACGGGGCCAGACCATGAGCGTAAGTCCTGCATAACCAATGGCTTTTACCACTTTACCAAAAGTACGGTGCAGCAGTAACATACGCTCAAAAGGACGGTCTTTCATAGCCTGACGCGGGTCAAACTGCGGGTGATGATGCGGATCATGATGCATGATTCGTGCAGACCTTGTAAGAGGCAGTTTTACGCAGCTTCGTTTATGATTCTAAACTGACGGCTGTGGAAAGCGAGCCGGAAGCCGATATTTAGCCTGAAGTTCAGGAAATCGAAGTAAGGAGTTAGGTATGTTACCTATTTATAGTGCCAGTCGCGATCGAGTCGCCCTCGCGGCACTCAAACAGAAATTATCGCTTAAACCCATGTTGCTGGAAGGGTTAGACGAGAACTGCGAAAGCAAATTTCAGACCGTGAAAAAAATCCTCCGCGATGTGCAACTTCGCGGCGATGCCGCCGTGGTGGAATGGACCGCGAAACTGGATGGCATTCAACTTGACGCCAATCATCTCGCTGTGGCCGCCGAGGAAATTAAAACTGCCCGCACCCAGATGTCGGACAAATTTCTCGAAGCGATGGCAGTGGCGATCCTGAATATGCTCGTGTATCAGCGGGCGACGATGGCACCCCCACCACCCAAGATCAGTCCCCGGGGTGGGGATTTGAACGCCTATCTGACGATGCGTTATACCCCGTTGCAGCGGGTTGGCGTGTATGTCCCCGGCGGGGCCGCCGCGTACCCGTCCAGTGTGATTCATGCCGTGGTTCCCGCCCAAGTGGCGGGCGTGAAAGAGATTGTCATCTGCTCGCCCACACGCGGGGGCAAAGTGGCCCCGGCGGTGCTGGCCGTGGCCGAACGCCTTGAAGTGAAGGAAATTTACCCCATCGGCGGCGCGCAGGCGATTGCGGCGATGGCACTGGGGACCGCGAGCATTAAACCGGTGGACAAGATTGTCGGTCCCGGCAATTCGTATGTGCAGTTGGCCAAAAAGGAATTATTTGGCATCGTGGATATTGATGCCTTTGCCGGGCCTTCGGAAGTGATTGTGCTGGCGGATGATTCGGCAGATGCCGGGGTGATCGCGGCAGAATTGCTGGCGCAGGCGGAACACGCCCCCGGCAGTTGCCTGCTGATTACCCCCAACCTACAACTGGCCAAGCGGGTGGCCCAAGAGGTCGAAAGCCTTCTGGGCACGATGTCGCGCGGGGCGCTGACGCGCAAGGCGCTGGAGTTCGCGTCGGCCATTATTGTTACCGCCGACATGGCGGAGGCGATTGCACTGACCAACGGCTTTGCCCCCGAGCATTTGCAGATTTCCTGTGCGGATGCGGATGCGGTGGCGGAACAGACGGTGAATGCGGGCGCGATTTTTATCGGCCCGTGGACGCCGGTGGCCGCCGGGGATTATCTGGCCGGGCCGTCGCATGTGCTGCCTACCAGCGGGACCGGCCGATTCTTCTCGGGCTTGTCGGCGGATAGTTTCCGCAAGCGTTCCAGCATCGTCAAACTGGATGCGGGCAGTCTGAACAAGGTGGCCCAGAACATCATAGACTTTGCCAACGTGGAAGGTTTTGATGGCCACGCCCATTCGGTGGCGGTGCGGAACAGTCATTAAGGGTACCTGTGGCTGATGATTCTCCAACTTCGCGTCCCCCACTGGGTTTGATTGCCGGTGAAGGCAGCCTGCCGGTGCATACAGCTCAGGGTATGCGCGCGGCAGGCTATCGGGTCATCTGCGCGGGCCTGTCGGGGCAATGTGATGTGGAGGCGCTGGCCCCCCACTGCGACAGTTACCGCGAGGTGGGCTTGATCCGGTTGAACCAGTGGATTCGCGTGCTCAAACGGCAGGGCTGCACGCAGGCGGTTATGGTGGGCCGGGTGGCCAAAGAACGGCTTTACCAACGGTTTCATTTACTGCGTTATCTGCCGGACTGGCGGGTGGCACGGGTGTATTTCTGGCGGTTGCGCCATGATCAGCGTAACGATCATATCCTGCGCGCGGTGGCCGAGGAACTGGCCAGCGGCGGAATCGAACTCATTGACGGGAGACCTTTTGTGAGTACCCAAATGGCCCATGTTGGTGTGATGACACGGCGCGAACCGAGTGCCGGCGAACAGGCAGATATTGAGTTCGCCTGGCCGTTGCTCCGGCAACTCAATACACTGCTGATCGGACAGGCGGTGGCGTGTAAGGACCGCGAGATCGTGGCGGTGGAAGCTGTGGAAGGCACCGACCGCCTGATTCAACGCGCGGGGGAATTATGCAAGCGCGGCGGGTGGGTCTTGTGCAAAGCGGCCAATCCCAATCAGGATATGCGCTTTGATGTGCCCACCGTGGGACCGCGCACGCTCGAAAACCTTCACAAGGCCGGGGGAACCGTGCTGGTGCTGGAAGCCGAACGCACGATTATGCTGGATAAAGAAATCGTGCTGGACCTGGCGCGCCGGTTGGGGATAAGTGTGGTGGGGAAGAGTTAAATGTTTGATGGTGCTACTGCACAGTCGCGAATTGCGCAGACATATCGGGCCACGATGAATGCACCAGTGTAACCACGGCTTCTGCCAATTTTTGGGCGGCTAGTTTTGATTTTTCCCCCATACGCAACAGGGGCGGGATATTCCACGGTTGTATCACCACGTATAACAGCACGGCCAACAGGCTGATATTGCCATCAGGTTTCAGGAGGCGTACACCGACAGCGGGGATGCTATCACAGGCGGTGTCGGATACCGCCCGCACCGCCACACAGGGCAGGTCAAAACGCCGGGCAAGTTCCAGAACGCGGGCGTTTTCCATGTCCACCAGATCGGCCCCGGTCTGAGTGCGTAACGTCTGCTTAGCCTGCGGAGTGGTCACCACTTGATCCACCCGGTGCACCCGCACAACCGGCCAGGGGCCGAGGGGCAACGGCGCGGAAGCGGAGTCAATACATACCGTGCCCAGTGCGATGTTGGGGTCCAGCCCCCCCGCCAGCCCGGCCATCACCACACCGTCAAAATGCGCATGATGCTGTTGTAAAAATACGGCCAGACTGGTTGCCCCTATGCCCACCTGCAACAGACTGCAATCCGCCTCGGGCAGTATTGTTTCATCGCCGCGCAACGGCGCAATCCGCAAGGCCCGCGCCAACTGCTGGGTTTCCAAACTCACAGCCGTACAAATCAGCAAGCGGCGTCGGGGGGTGGTGGTCATGACTGCGACCCATCTTGTGCGGACTTGCGGATTTGATCGGCGGCACGCTTCTTGGCGTGCATCAGCCGATCCCCATAGCTGGACGTACTGGCCGGGGTTGCCGGGGCTGCGGGAGTGGCGGGTGGCGCCACGGTCGGACTGGAAGTGATTACCGGCGCCACGCTGGCCGGGGAGGGCATGGGCTGGACCGGCACGCGTTGCCGCAGATTGTCACGCTGGGCTTCCACACTGCCGCGTCCGGCCTTGATCTGTTGCAGCACGGCCACGGCCTGACCGGCCACGGTGGTGGCAACGACGCGGCGCGGGCTCTGGAACCAATCTTTCGGATTCAAACGCCGCCAAGCCACATCCAGAAGCAAGCCGGAAGCCGAAATAATCAGCAACCATTGGAACATGTCTTTGAAGGTTTGCACCTGAATGTCGCGGGGGCGGAACAGTGTATCCAACTGGGTGATGTAATCCCCACCAGTCACCTGGGCGATTTGCCGCAGCAAGCCCGCATTGGGCTGCAGATCGCGGAACTCTGCGGGATAACTCAACACCGCCGCAGCGGTATCCAACACGCCCCCTTGGGCGCCATCCACTACATTTACCAGATAGGCCCCTTTGCCCTGTACGGGGAATTGGGCTTCGTATTCGCCCGGCGAGGTTTGCACCAAAACCGTATCAATGGCTTCGCGCCCATCGGGGGGTAAAACTTTCGCCTTCAACGGCAGGTTGTTGATGGGTTTGCCATCACTGGCGATAGCGGTCACCCGGATTTTTCCGACATTGCCATCCACGGTGGTGGTGGTGACGATGGGGCTGGACTTTTGACTGCGACTGGCCCAGCGTACGGTTTGGGTCCAGAATTTGGCGAAGCCTTCCCAGCCTGACCAATCGCCACACCAACGCAACCCGGAATCGCTGGTAAAGGCTACCGCGCGACCCAAGCCGATGTTCCAATGAGCCAGAACCGGATCATCCGCTTCCAAGCCATGTGCGGCCAGCGTCGCACGCGGTTTGAGTGTGGTTCCCACATAACCACGAACCTTGGGCACCCCGACGGTTTGAAAGCCCTCGAGCAGCGGCGAATCATAAATATGCAGGGCGAAACCTTCCTTCTTTTCCACAAACGCATTGCGACTGGCGATGAAGGTTTCCTTGATGAAATAACGGGGCAAATCCATGGCGTTATCGGTAATGTAGAAGCGGCCTTTACCGCGTTTGGCCAGTTCGGTTAAAAATGCGAAGTCCGAATCCGCTTTGGTGCCCAGACCAATCACAGTCAGGGTAACACCGTGAGACTTCAAATACTTTTCGGCTAATTCATTGCAACCAGCCTGCTGTTCCGAATCACAGGCATCGGCAAACAGTATCACATGCCGGGCCATGACATCAACACCCGGATTGGTTACCAGACGGTAGGCATGTTCCAACGCCGTTAAACAATAGATACCACCCCCGCCGGGAGCATTACTCAAGGTGGCTTTGATGAGTTGGGATTTATTCCCTGGGTTCATATTGAGCAGTTTGTTACCGAGCATCCATTTCACTTCGGTATCCACGGCGCCGACCATCGCCATGTCGGAAGGACTGAGTAACTTCACGGTCTCCGCGCTGCCCTGATTGGCCAGGTCCATTTTCATCAAACCCTTAGCGCCACCAATTGCGTCCGCGCCCATAGACCCGGACTTGTCCATGACAATGGCCAGCGCCATCGAGGCCAGATGTTTCTGGCGTTTGATATCCATCGCCACGGGGCTGATTTCTTCCAGCGGTGTATCTTTATACCCCCCTGGTCCAAAGGACTGGTCCCCACCCACCATGACCAGACCCCCGCCAGCATCGCGGACCCATTGGGCCATCATCTGAATCTGGGCGGGAGTCATTTCGTAACGATTGACGTTTTGCAGGACCACACAATCCACCGGGCCATAATCACGCAGGGACAACGGGAGCCGCTCGGGTGCGATCACTTCCACTTTGACACCCCGGCTGGTCAGTGCTTCCTGAATACTGCCACTGGTCTCGGTACCCAGACGACTTTGGACCAAAAGCACCCGGCCCGGGGCATCCACCATGGTATAGGCATAGGCCGTATTATTGGCGGTAAAGGTGTCGTACCCCTGCGTCTTGCGGGGATTCACGGTCACGGCATACTGCTGGAAACCACCCTCTTTGATGCGGTCGGTCAGATCATAGACATTGGTACCCGCCTTGAGGCGGATGGGCTGCGTCGCGATGGTCTCGCCACTACGGCTGATGAACAGATCCGCGTCCTGCTCCTGATCGGCACTGATAATCACCCGCAGAGACAGAGCGCTATCACGCTGGACCCGCGGCGGGGCCACCACTTGTTCGATCATCACCTCATGCCGGGACTGATTGCCCAGAAAGCGGGCATCCAATGTTTCGATTTCCACCCCGTTAACGGCGGCGATACGTGCTTCGCGCAACGCATCACCGAGATTCTGGTTGCCATCACTCAGCAGTACGATGCGTTTCTGGCGGTCCGGGGGAAAACTGGCCAAAGCCAGTCGCAAACCCCGGCCGATATCCGAGCGCCCCGGGTCCATGACCTGCACACTCTCGGGGATGGCGCCTTTGGGCGAAGGCAGAATGCCCAGCACGGCATCACCGGCAAATTCGATCACGGCAAAACGGTCATCCGTGGTCATCTTGTCAATTTCAAGTTTCAGGCGGGTACGAAGATTGTTCCGGGCCTCCACCGGGACACTGGCGCTCTGGTCCAGCAGGAAGACCACACAAACCCCCTTGGTATCACGAGCCAGGCGTGTCCCGGCCAATGTCAGTAGCAAGGCCAATACCAGAACACAGCGTAGAACCAAGGCCGGTCCCCCGCGACTGGGCCCGCCGGGGGCTTTACTGTTGCGCCAGAACCACACCATCGGCACCAGCAATAACATGCCCAACAACCACCAGGGTTGGGCAAAATCGAACCAGCCAATTTGATAGCCCAAGATACCGGGCATAAGCACACCTGTTCAGAGACCCGCGACACTGCGTACATCTTAGCGAATTCAGCCCCCAGTGGGTTAGAGCGTGATCAAATAGCGACATTTTTCCCGGTCACCCTGCCGATACAACGCATGATCTTCGGGCACCGGGACAATATCAATCAAGCGGCCACCCAAGGCTTCGCAGGTCTTACGCGATGCCATATTATCGGGATTGGTGGTGATCCACAAGGAGGTAAAATTGTGCATCCGGGCCAGCGGGAACAACAACCGCGCGGCCCGCCGGGCATAATGATGACCCTGCATGGCTGGGTAAACGTGATACCCGATATGCCCCAGATACATCTCCACATCGTGGGTGTGGCTGATCCGCAGCGCGATGGACCCGGCGATGGGCAAAACCGGATGGTAGGTATTGGGAATCCGCATCCAAAATTGGTAGGCCGGGAGGATGCCGCGGATTGGATCATTGGGCTGATGACCCCGGGGATATTGTCGGACAAAGGCCTGCAACTGGGCCAAGCCCATTTCCTGATATGCTGGCATCAAATTCTGCGTCATGGGATGATTAATCGAACGCCAATGGGACTCAACCCAATGCGGCGCTGGCTCAACAAGTTCCAAGTCGCCATCCACCATGGGGGGCGGTTCGAGAAACGTGACTTTGGGCGGACCCCAGAGCAAAATACAACACCTCCTACCTTGGGTGGATACCCCGCGTGAGGGGCATCAGAATTCCTCTTCCGGCTCCGTTTCGGCGACGGTGGGAATGCGTGAACGCCACGCCTTCCATAAAAGTAATAATCCCAATAAGGCCAGTACACTCGCAATATAGTAACGGTATGTTTCAATCCAGGTGGGGGCATAATCCGGGGTTGTGGTGTCGGGCTGGGTTTGCGCCTGAGTGGCCGCCACCGGGCGCGGCGTAATGAACACAGGATCATCACACAGGTAGGCAATGGCAACTTTGGTGCCCACACGGGGCAGCCCCTCCACTCGCAATTCATAGGGTCCGGGGTCAACTGGCGCGGGGCCATAAATATGCAGTACCCCCAAATTACCCTCGGCCTGATAGGTAGCATTCGCTATTTGAACCCATTCGCGATTCAATTTTTGCCGCCATAAGGTGAACTTGGTAGGAAGAATGGGGTGCGCCGGATCGGATACAGCGGCATTCCAAACCACCGTGGCAACCAGACCCGGGAAACGATTTAGGTTGATATCCATACGGACCCGGCTTTGACTGTCCGCCTGATCTACATACCATCCCCGATCCCCGCCGGGACGACTACGGATGAGCTTGCGGGCGCGGTCCAACCGTACCTCACCCACCCCGGCCTGTATATCCATCCCATTGGGCAGATCTCGCTGCCAGCCTTTGATTATTTTACCCGTGGCTTCTTTACTGGCACTGGTCAGCAGCGCCGCACGGATGATCATGCTGCGTGATTCCGCATCCGGCGTAATTGATGGTGTCTGGGTATGCAAATCATGCAACAGCGTCCACGCATAACCCGCCACCAGCGCGGAACCGAAACTGGCGGTCAAATCCCCCCCCACCCATAAATCCGCATAATTCTTGTTCCCGGTGACAGTATCGGGCCGGAATTGCTGCAAACCACGTACCGCCAGCGTATTGGGGGCGTTCCAAAAGAGCGGTAGGATGTCGTTGCCACCACTGGTAGCCGCCACGGTAACCACGCGAATGCGGGCATAATCATTCATCAACCGGATATAGTCTGCATCGCTGCCGGTCTTGCGAACCGAACCTACATAGCTATGATTGGACACGACCCAGGTCGGTGAAAGCTCCTGAGGCTGGGCCAGCGAACGCAAGAAAGTTTCCCGATCCTGAATCTGCACGTAGCGCGGCGTGGGGTAATAGTCTGTGCCATCACAAAAACGTCGCCACACCGTACTGCTGTGACCTGACTGGGTGGGCTGTTCGTTAGAACCCAACGGACCCCCGGCCAGGAACGTGGTCCCTTTTACGGTTATTTCCGGCTTCCCGGCGAAATTAACCGGGGCATAACGGGGCGTAGGGGAATCAATGATTTCAGTTTCTTCAACGATTTGTACCCGCCAATCAATGGGCACCGGGGTGATTTGGGCAGGTAACGTAGAGCCGAGTCCCAATCCCATTAGTAGCCCCATCACGCCGCGCCAGCGCAGGGACCAATTTCTTGACCACGCCCATTTGGACGATTTTCCATTCTGCCATAACATACGCATGTTATGTACCTCCGTAAGCATCATATCTTCATCCTGAATGTGATGACCTGGCTATTATGGCTAACGGTTATGTTTTGTGCCAGTCTCATTGGCCCGGGGACGTCCGGGCCGACCATTTCCTGGTCGTGGGATAATCCTACCATATTTGACCTCAGAGTGACGCGGATTATTGCCGCCGGAGCCGTGGGTGCGGCACTTTCCTCGGCGGGCGTATTATTACAGGCTTTATTACGCAATCCGCTGGCCGATGCCACGGTTTTAGGGATCGCCGGGGGTGCGGCGGTAGGCGTTACGGGCTTTACGCTCTACGGACCCGCCTTATTGAGTTCGACGATCTCTTTATCGGTTTTTTATACCTGGCAACCGTGGGGAACTCCGCTCTTCGCGCTATTGGGGGCGTTTGCCGCAGCCGGGGCCGTTTTTTGGCTAACCCGCCAGCAACGTGGCGGACCGGCTATGGACCCATTAACGTTGCTCCTGACCGGAGTTATCGTCAATGCCTGTTGTGCGGCGCTGCTAGTGTTCATGAATGCACTCGCACCAGATGCCAACAAACGCCTGGAACTAAGCATCTACATGATGGGGCATTTGCAGGATGGTCTGACTACCCAAAGCGTACTCATCGCGACCATTGCCACGGGACTGGTCTGGCTGACCATGCTGCGCTTCGCCGGGGCCTTTAATATTGCCACATTGCGCAGCTCGGAAGCAACCACACTGGGGATCAATCTGCCCGGCATCCGCCTATTGATGTTCATCGGGGCGACGATTCTGGCCGCATTGACGGTACCCTTGGCAGGTCCAATCGCGTTTGTAGGTTTGATTTGTCCCCATCTGTTGCGTTTGTTGCTGGGATCTGACCAACGCCAATTGCTGCTGCTGGCCCCGCCGATGGGGGGCATTTTAGTGGTGGTGGCGGACAGTTTTGTCCGGACCACCGGCGTATGGTTCAACGGCGACCTGCCGGTGGGCGCGCTGACCGCCTTGCTGGGTGGCCCCTTCTTCTTGCTGCTGTTGCGGCGTGGGGAGTATCGTCATGGCTGATCCCGCCCCACTTTTATGCGCCCGGGACATCGGTTTTGGTTACGACCGACAGCCGGTCCTGGCTGGTATCAACCTTACGGTAAACGCCGGGGAACTGGTCTGCATTCTGGGGCCCAATGGTTGCGGTAAAACGACGCTGTTGAAAATCCTATTGGGCGCGCTGCAACCCCAACAAGGTGAAGTCATGGTTCAGGGGCGTCCGCTGACGCAACTGTCAGCACGTGTGCGGGGCCAAACCCTGAGCTATGTGCCACAGGATACGGATGTGGCTTTTACGTATCCGGTCCACGCGTTGGTGGCGATGGCCCGCTGGCCGTGGCGTCCGGATACCTGGTGGTCAGATTGGGGAATGTTACAAACGCAGGATGAAGCCATCATCACCGAAGCTCTGCAACAAACACATTTGGATACGCTGGCCCGGCGCTCGTTTCAAACCCTCTCCGGCGGCGAGCAACAAAGAGTTTTATGGGCCCGAGCCGTAGCACAAACCACACCTGTCATGCTGCTGGATGAGCCGGTTTCCAATATGGACCCCAAGCAGCAGGTGCATTTGCTCGATGGTTTGCAGCATTGGGTACGGGCGGGCGGCGCGGCGTGCCTGGTGTGCCATGATCTGAATATTGCCGCGAATTGGGGCACCCGCGTCATTTTCATGCAGGCGGGCCGGATTATTCTGGATGCGCCCCCGGCGGTAGCGTTATGTGAAGCCCCCATTGCGGCCACTTATGGTGTGAAGCCCACGTTTTCCGGGATTACATTTACGACCGAGGAATCTTGAGGTCCAGCGGTTTGGCATCGCTGGCTTTCAGCACCGCACGGTGAACTTTAATCGTCCCCTGTCGGGTACCCACTGCAAAGGCGCGTTTGTCAATCAGGTCGGCAAAGGTGGAACTCAGGATATTGGTCGCACCTTCCCAACTGAGAATTTCATTGCCATTAACACTTATTTGCACCCCAACTCCGGTGGCGGCGGGTTTGACGGCGATGGTAACCCGGGCGGGTTTGCCATCTCGGAAGGCGGGCAGCAACAACGCATCCATATCGCGCCGCTGTTGCGGGGTTAGATTTTCATAGCGGAGCAGTTTGCCATCCACGCGTGAGAGCGCCGCCCCATCGGGCAGCACCGCCGCAGTCAATTGAAACCGCCCCAAGGGTAAGACCACCACCAGATCACCAGCCTTCTGCAGGGTCACATCCATTTCAATAGTGTAATTGGCGGTTTCTGGAGCGAGGGGAAATTGGATCATCGCGCCTTGGGCGTCTTCGCCGGGCAGAATTTCGAGTAGGCGTTTTTTCAAGCTCCACACACCACGCACCGTATGCTGGGCCACATCAAGTTTGGCCAGCAGATTTTCTCCAACCAAACCCGTGCCCGGCGGGGCCACATCTTCCACGGCATTTTTAATCGCGGCAATCCGGCGTTCCGCGATCGGACGGTACGGGGGCTGGCCAGCCATGAGCCGTTGCATGGCTTTGATCCCCAGCTCCCCCAAGTCCAGTCGCGCATAACGTTCGGTGAATTCTGCCACCTGTAGATACACCAGCGCCTGCAGCGGACGATCTGCCTCAAGGGTCGCGCCCGTCTTGAGCATTTCCTCGATCAAGGCCGTCATCTTGTCGGAGTCTTTGAGGGCTTCGGTCAGGTCTGTGCCGAATACGTCCTGAAAAGTTGCCCGCGTAAGCGCCGGAAAGTCGCTGTAGCTGAGCGCCAATGGTGCGTCGCGTAATTCTTTGGCCGCCACCGCTTCCAAGCGTTGCAATTCCTTCTGCCATGCGGCGGCGCTGGGGCCTTTGCCCATCCAGGGATTATTGAGGGCTTTGGTGAGGACTTGCACTGCTTTGGCGGTATCTTTCACCCCTTCTCGGGCCTTGATCGCACCTTCCAGATAACCCAGATAAAGGCGTTGATTCTCGGTTCTGCCTGGGCCCGGCTGGGAGGACAGGATTTTCTGTTCCAGCAGGGGCAGGTTTTTTTCCAAAGCCAGCACGTCATAAGCCTTGTATTGTGCCAGTAGTTGGTTTAACGCTTTGTTGGCATTCGCCAAACCATCTTTGTGCTGCAAACCGAGTTGATAGGCCTGAATGTATAAGATCGCTTGAACTTCGGGCTCTTGGGGCATCAACGCCGCCAGCCCGAGCATATCTTTGGTGAGTGCCTCAATTTCAAAAACCGTACCATCGGGCAGCGTTTTTTCCTGAACCCGACGCCCGATCAATTGTTGGTATTTGACCACGGCGGGAATATTAAACTCATCCAGATCCCAGGCCGGCAGTCCCTTGTTTTTGCCTGCGGGTAATGCGTACGGGGTTGTGGTGCCGGTGCTTTTGGTCGTGGGAACATTAAAGATGTCCCCGGTGCGGGTCTGTGCGTCCGCGTTCGGCGTCAGCGCCAAGGTGCTGGCCAATACCAATAGTGCCCCATGTGTACCCAACCGAACCAGACTCCGAGCCATACAAACTACTCCGGCGAAACCCTGACAGCGTATATTTCGCTTATGTCACTATTTACACGTTGCCAACAACAACATTTTCATTCTAACGGAATTCACGGAATCTGTCAGGTCAGGAATTACTTACCCCCCCAAATTCCTGCATCTTAGGGGGTTTTCTGCTGGTAATACTCCGGGCCGGGCTCGGGCACAGTGGCCAATAACCGCTCAATCAGACTGTCGGCGGACACGCCTTCCGCTTCTGCGTTAAAATTTAGTATCAAACGGTGCCTTAATACCGGTTTGGCCACTTGTTTGATGTCATCCACACTGACATTCAGCCGGCCACGTAGAATCGCCCGGGCCTTGGCGGCCAGAACCAGATACTGCGCCGCCCGGGGACCAGCCCCCCAAGTCAGTAATTGATGCACAAACTCCGGGGCATCTTTTTCCCCCGGGCGGGTGGCGCGGGCCAGATTCACCGCATAATCCACCACATGCTCGCTGACCGGCACCCGCCGGACCATACGCTGAATTGCAATCACATCCACATCACTCAACACCGGCTGGGGATCACCCACGTATTCGCTGGTAGTGGCCTTCACAATGAGCTTTTCTTCATCATGCTCGGGGTAACCGACCTTGACCATGAACATAAAGCGGTCAAGCTGGGCCTCGGGCAGGGGATAGGTCCCCTCCTGTTCCACCGGATTCTGGGTGGCCAAAACGAAGAAAGGCGGTTCCAGAGAATAGGTTTTCCCGCCGGCCGTTACCTGATATTCCTGCATGGCCTGCAACAACGCCGCCTGGGTTTTGGGCGGGGTACGATTGATTTCATCCGCCAGGAGCAAATTGGTGAAGATCGGGCCACGGACAAAGGTAAAAACGCGTTGTCCGGTTTCGGGGTCTTCCTGAATAATATCGGTGCCGGTGATGTCACTGGGCATCAGATCGGGGGTGAATTGAATGCGGTTAAAGCGCAGGTCCAGCACCCGAGCCAGCGTCGAGATCATCAACGTTTTGGCCAGACCGGGCACGCCGACCAGTAAACAATGGCCCCGGCAGAAAATCGCCGTTAACAGTGCGTCCAAAACCTCGGACTGACCAATGATCACCTTGTGCATTTGCTGGAACAGGGCTTCACGGGCAACCCGCAAACGCTCGACCGCCACCAGTTCGGGATTTACTCCGGTGGCTGGCGGAGTGACGGCGGGAGAATTATTACCTTCGGGGACAGCAGCTTGGGTCATGGGGCATTCCTTTACCTGACAACACGGACCGATAATCAATTAGTTTAACGCCTCAGCCTGTAGATTGTTACGTCCGGGGTTTCAGGTTAGGCTAAGATGTAATAGTCTAAAGACGGCAAGGTGCCTGCGAGGAACACCATGAATATTGAGCCCCCCCCCATTAATCCGGCCCTGTTAACCCTGATAAAACTAGCCGTACGCGAGGATTTGGGCCTCGACAGCAAAGGCAAAATCATCGGGGACCGTACCACCCAACTGGCCATCCCGCGCACCCAGCGCGGCGTGGCCACCATCTGCGCCCGCCAAGCGGGCGTAATTGCAGGGACCTTTCTCCTCGGTACCATCCTCCGCGAATATAGTGCCGGGGTGGATTGCGTGATTCTCGCTCCCGATGGCACCCGCGTCACAGCCGGCCAAGCCGTGGCCCAATTAAGTGGTCCGTTGGGGACGATTTTTTCCGCCGAACGGGTGTTACTCAATTTTCTGTCCCATCTCTCGGGCATCGCCAGTAGCACCCGCCGGTATGTCGAAGTGGTGACCCCGGTGCGTACCCCCACCGGCCTGCCCCCGGCGATCTGCGATACCCGCAAAACCACTCCGGGATTCCGCAGTCTGGAGAAATACGCGGTCCGTTGTGGCGGCGGGATGAATCATCGGATGGGGCTGTATGACGGGGTGATGCTCAAGGACAATCATCTGGCCACGCTCTGGCAAATCCATGGTACGGATAAAACGCTGGCGGAATTAACCCGCAGCATCCGCGATGAACTACCCAATGAGATCATGCTCTGGCTGGAAGTAGACACGTTGGAACAGCTAAAATCGGCCCTGCCGGGAGGCGGAGCGGATATTATCTTGTTGGACAATATGCCCCCCCCGATGCTACGTGCGGCCGTGGCGCTCAGGAATCAAATCTGCCCCCATGGCGAACCCTTGCTAGAAGCCTCCGGCGGGGTTAGCATGGATACCATTGTGAGTATTGCGTCAACGGGTGTTGAACGCATTAGCATCGGCGCCCTGACCCATTCGGCAGCGATTTTAGACCTTGGTTTGGATGTCGGCTGATTGGTCACGGTAAGAAAGGGAGACAATTTATGGTGTGTATGAGTTTTTTGGCGTTGCTGCCCACGCCCCCCTGGCTACCTAACGCACTGGGCGGTTTTCTATTCGAGTCCCAAATCATTGCCTATCTAGTGCTGCTCATCACGGGCCTGTTGCTGGCCGTATTCCTGGGGGTTCGGCGTCAAAATGCGGCTTGGCTGCGGAGGGGGCTATTGATTGCCGCTGTGGCCGTGGTATGGGGTATGTTGGGATGGATTTTCGACACCCCTTACGAACGTTTGCAGCAAACTCACACCAATATGCTCAGCGCGGTGCAAAACCGTGACATCAAAACTTTTGCCGGTTATATCCATAAGGATTTTGTGTGGGGAAAAATTAACAAAGATGCCCTGACCAATCAAACCGCCGGGGTCTTGGCCCGGATCAGTGTAACGAGCTTTCGGGTGATCTCGTATCAGGCCACATTGGACAATTCCCAAGTCGTATCCAAGCTGGAAGTATCTACCGGAATAAGTTCCACCAGTATGGGCAGCGCCTCGGTGCCCAGCGCCTGGACCCTGCAATGGCGGGATGGGCCGGATGGATGGCAACTGACGACGGTAACCAACGCTAGTTTTAGGGGGCAAACCTTGGATCCCACTTCCGGCAGTCTGCCGTTCCCCTAAGGCACTCAAGGCGCATCCCAGCAACCGCCTTTGACCTCCCGGCCAAGAATGATATGATGTACGCATACGCGGGTGTAGCTCAATGGTAGAGCGCTAGCCTTCCAAGCTAGCTGTTGAGGGTTCGAATCCCTTCGCCCGCTTTGGTATCCCCCCGATCACCGTCTTCCCTACCGCGCTGCGATCTATTGCTAATGACCGGCAAGTTCGCAGGATAAATTTGTCGCGATCATGGGTAAACATACTGTAAAGGTTGCGCCTTGATCGCGTCCCGGGCTGGCGGCATTGATCGTACCGCCGTGGGCCTCCACCAAGGACTTGCTGATGGTCAAACCCAGCCCCAAGCCCCCATGATGACGATGGATGGTACTCCCGCCCTGCTCAAACACATCGAACAATCGCGTGAGTAATTCCGGCTCAATACCAATCCCCTGATCACTAATCTCCACCACCACGGCTGGCCCCTCCCCGTCATCGCCAATAACAACTTTGCTGCTGATCATAATATTGCCCCCGGCAGGCGTGAACTTTACCGCATTCTTGATCAGATTCCAGAATACCTGCTGCAAACGATCGGCATCACCCAGCACCAGACAAGGCCGGGCGACGAGATCCAGAATCAGTTGCAGATGTTTGGTGGCCACATCGGTGGCGCATACCTCCAGAGCCTGACGCAGAATTACGCCAAGGTCTACCGGCTTGAGAAGCAAATTCAGTTTCCCATGCATAACCCGGGTTAAATCCAGCAGATCATTAATCAGCCGAATCTCCAACGCCATATTCCGTTTGATAATCTCCAGATCATCGTGAACATCCGCTGGCAGGCGCGTATCCATCTCCATCATGCCCACCACCAGCATCACGGGCGTCAGCGGGGTGCGTAATTCATGTCCGAGTTTGGCTAAAAATATATCTTTAGCGCGGTTGGCATTCTCCGCATCAGCTTTGGCCAGTTGCAATTCCTCGGCGACACGCTTGGATTCCGTAATATCCGTGATAACGATGCGACATTCTTGCCCCTCATGTGCGGGAATGGCTTCGATCTGCGCCTCCAACGGGACGTCGCGGTCGGGAATTTGCAGCGTCACCGCGCACTGCACGCGGGTTTGACCTAAAAATACCCTCTGGAGAAAGGTATTAAACACGGTGCGCTGGGCCGCGACCACAAATAACCCCAAGCGTGTACCAACCAGTTTACGGCGTTCCATCCCCAGCATGGCTGCCGCGGTTAGATTAACCTGATTGATCACACCCATTTCATCCACCGACAGGTACCCCACCGGGGCGAAATCGTACAAATCGGTATACCGCTCCAGCGCCGTTTCCATCTCGCTGCGGGTCTGGCGCAGCAACTCGTTCTGCATTTCCAATTCGATCTGGTGCACCTGCAACTCATGGATGAGACGCAAGTTATCTTGTGTGGATGCAACCCAAGGCCCATGCGTTTGCGCGGTTTGCAGCTTGGCTTCGGCCTGACGGCGCAACTCAGCCGGATCTGGGGGCTGGGACAGTGGCGTTTTCATAACCTCTCCCCTCGCTATCTGTGCAAATCATCACACGATGGGTGCCTCGGTACGGACGTGCAAGAATACCGACAACCCTTCCGACTGGGGATATACACACACATTGTACCACTTGGCGCCTGTGGCCGTATCACAATTCGCCGCAAATGTCACGGGCATTTTCGCAATCACGGCAGCCTGACACTTCTGTTCCAGAACGGTCCCATGAATTTCTGGAAACTCCTTGACCAGTGGTTTGCCCAGCACGGCGGTCAATTTGCGGTTAAAAATCCGCTCTGCCGCCGGGTTGATATAAGTGATATTAAGCTGGTCATCCACGGAGAAATAGGCCTCACTGATACTCTCCAGAATGGTGTTCATGCGCTGCCCCGACTCACGCAACGCCGCTTCCAACTTTTTCGCCACGGAAACATCAGTAAACGTGATTACCACGCCGTCAATTTTATTCTCATGGGTGCGATAGGCCATGATCCGGATGAGATAGCTATGCCCCGACTGATCCACCACGGACTTTTCCGTAAAGAGCAGCGTACGCAGTACGGTGTGGATATCTTCCGTCATTTCGGGATAGACCAGCGTGGTAACAATATCGGTAATCGGCCGGCCTATATCGCCGGGAATCAATTTGATGATCTTCGATGTGGATGTGGTAAAGCGCCGCACGCGCAGGGCCTCATCCAAAAACAGGATGGCGATATCGGTACTGTTGAGCAGATTCTTCATATCATTGCTGGCCCAGGACAATTCATCCACATTGGCCTGCAATTCATGGTTGACCGTATGCAACTCCTCGTTCATGGACTGCATCTCTTCCTTGGAGGTGGTCAACTCTTCGTTGGTGGACTGTAATTCTTCATTGGTGGATTGCAGTTCCTCATTGCTGGATTTAAGTTCTTCCTGGGCGGTTTGCATCTCCTCGCGGATGGTTTGCACGTTCGACTTGGCCTGGCGCAGTTCCAGATCCAGTTGTGTGATGCGGGTATTACTGGCGCGATTGGACAATTTCTGTCCCGGCATTTTAGCGGTAATGGGGCCTGCCACCTCGGTGAAGACAAACAGGACCGTCCCCCGCAGCGCTTCGGGCTCGGTTTGGAGTTGGACCGTAATATCCACGTATTGGGTACCGCCATTGGTGCCCACCTTGAGCCCTTTGAGGGTGACCGCAGTCGGTTGCCGTTGGGCATTCTGGCTGGCCTCATTCAGGGTGTAGCGCAGCCCCTCCCGGGCCATGGCAAAGATATTCCAATTGGCCTTGCCCGCAGCGGGCTCCAGATACTTGCCGGTCCGCCCGCTGATATAGATAATATCGCCCGCAGCCGTGGTTAAGACCCCAGCCGGGGCATAGCGTTGCAAAAGCAAGTTGTCCACCAAAACCTGCATATTGGTGACGGGTTTCGCCGCTTTCCCGGCCGTACCCGTGGCCCCCAACTCGTGCATAGCACGTGAAAAGGTGTCCGGGAAAACCGCCAAATGTTCGCGCGACGCGTGGTCCAGGCGACGATACAAACGTAATTTCCCATCCAGCGGGGCAAAGAGGTCGGTACTATTGCCAATCGTTTCAGCGCTGCCCAGAAACAGGAATCCGCCGGGGTTAAGACTGTAATGAAACAGCGGGAAGATTTTCTTCTGTAGTTCGGGGGTCAGATAAATCAGCAGATTACGGCAGGTGATCATATCGAGTTTGGCAAAGGGCGGGTCCATAACCAGATTCTGGGGCGCAAAGATGACCATTTCGCGAATCTGTTTGCAGACCCGGTACCCGTGTTCATCGGGCACAAAGAAACGTTGCAGGCGGGCTTCGGAAATATCGGCGGTAATATTGGCCGGATAGACCCCCAGCCGGGCCTTTTCAACGGCGTCTTTATCCAAATCCGTGGCAAAGATTAACAGGGTCAGGTGCCGGGGTGGTTTGAGCTGATCCATGGCCTCTTTGAACACGATCGCCAACGAATAGGCCTCCTCCCCGGTCGAACAACCGGGCGTCCAGGCGCGCAGTACGGAGCCATCGGGGCGGTTAGCCAATAGGTTGGCCATAATCTCCGCCTGCACCTGCACCCAGGCCGCGGGATCGCGGAAGAAACTGGTCACCCCGATCAGCAACTCTTTGAACAGGAGTTCCGCTTCCTGGGGATTGGCCTGCAGATAGCGAACGTAATCTGTGATTTTGGGAATCTGGTGCAGACCCATACGCCGTTCGATACGGCGGTAGATGGCGTTTTTTTTGTACAGCGAGAAGTCGTGCCCGGTCTGATTCCGTAACATGAGCACAATCTTGTCCAGCACACCCTGCGCCTGGTCATCCATCGGCATATCGGGCAGCACAAGCAGCGGGGTATGCTTGAGATAGGCGACGATTCTTCCGGGCAATTCTTCCACCGGGGCGATCACGTCGGCCAGTCCGGCATCAATGGCGCTTTGGGGCATGCCGGAAAATTTGGCGGAGGTGGGCGCCTGGACGAACACGGCGCCGGTTTTTTCTTTAATGGCCCGTATGCCCAGTGTGCCATCCGAGCCCATACCCGACAGGATTACGCCGATGGCACCTTCCGGAATATCATCCGCGAGAGAACGGAAAAAGGAATCAATCGGCAGGCGCAGCCCGCGCGGCGCCACCGGCGGGAGTAGATGCAGGACACCATGCAAAATGGACATATCATTATTGGGGGGAATCACATACACATGGTCCGGTTCCACCCGGGTACGATCTTTCACCTGCTGCACCGGCATACGGGTGGCACGTTGCAGTAATTCCGGGAGCAGGTCTTTCTGGGTAGGGTCCAGATGTTGTACGATGACAAAGGCCATGCCGCTGTTTTGGGGCACATGATGCAGAAATAATTCCAAGGCTTCCAGCCCCCCCGCCGAGGCGCCGATGCCGATAATGGGGAAGGTCTTTTTGGCTACCGGTACCGGTGCCGACGCAGGCGTATCGGGGCGGGGCGGACGCGTCGGGAGCGGGGTTGACTTACCGGACGAGGTAGACTTTACCAACTTGGATTTGGTCACGGGTGGTGTCTTCGCCATAATGATTCAAACTCCTAGTTAACTGTCATTGTAACATGGGATGGCGAATCCACACCCGGATAAATGCCATTATATTCACGGCCAATCGGGTACTTCCGTAGGCATCATCATTTTGGCTACCGCGCAGGATGGTCAAGTGTCAACATATCAGCTTTGCGGGCACATTGTCACCGTACCGGATTGCTTAATTCGCCGGGATGACGATAATCTAGCCCCTTATGGCATTGGCGTACCTTAATCGCGTGACGAAAAGTTTTGGGCATCGGATCATCCTGCGTGAGCTGGATATGGAAGTCCAGCCGGGGCAGCGCATTGGCCTGATCGGGCCCAATGGGGCGGGAAAATCCACATTACTGAAGATTCTGGCCGGGGAAGAGCAGGCCGATACCGGCACCGCAGGCATCGCCCGTAATACCCGCTGGTCGTATGTCTCCCAGTATCCGAATCTCGATCCGGAAGCCAGCATCCACCATGTGGTCATGCAGGCCTTTCTGGAAGTGGACGGGGTTTACGAAGATATGATGGCCCTGGCCCAGCGGATGGCCGAGGCGCCGGAAGAGTTTGAAACGCTGGCCAATCGGTACAGCGAGTTGGAGCATCGTTTCGAGCAACTCGGCGGGGCCGATATTGAACGCAAACTGGAAATGATTCTGGAACAACTGGGCTTTGCCCGGGAAGTCTGGGGCCAAAAAATCGGCACCCTGTCCGGCGGGCAGAAATCGCGCGTGCAGTTGGCCCGGATGCTGCTGGAAGAACCCGAATTCCTGATTCTGGACGAACCCACCAATCACCTCGACATGCAGATGATGAACTGGGTGGAGAAGACACTGAGTAATCTGACCAACGTCACGATTCTGGTGGTTTCGCATGATCGCTACTTCCTCGATTCCGTGGTGGACGAAATCTACGACCTGCGCGGCGGCGTGATCGAAAAATACCCCGGCAATTACAGCGCATATCTCACGCTCAAGGCCGAACGCGAACTGGCGTTGGATCGGGCCAGCAAGCAACAGCAAAACTATATCGCCAAGCAGGAAGAATACGTCCGCCGGTTCTCCGCCGGCCAGCGGGCCAAGCAGGCCCGGGGCCGTAAAACCCGTCTGGAACGCCTCAAACGCGACGAACTGATTAACGGTGTGCAACGCGACAACCGCCGGGTAATATTGAATCCCAAGGTGGAACGCCCCAGCGGTAATGATGTGTTGCTCATCGAAGATTTGAGCAAGAATTATCCCGGCCGCAAGCTCTTTGATAATCTCAATCTACGACTGATTCGCGGCAAACGCGTGGGCATCATCGGGCCCAATGGTTCGGGCAAGACCACGTTGCTGAATATCCTATCGGAGATTGCCCAACCCGACTCGGGCACGTTCCGTTGGGGCCATGGCGTCCAACTCGCCTACTACCGGCAGGAACAGCAGAATCTCGACCCAAAACTGAACGTGCTGGAACAATTGCAAAAAGTCCGCATCACCGCCAACCAGCAACAACTCCGCGACCTGGCGGCGATGTTCATGTTCAGCGGTGATAACGTGGAAAAAGAAATCGGCGTCCTCTCCGGCGGCGAACGCGCCCGCGTGGCGATGGCCATTCTCCTGATGAATCCGGCCAATACCATGCTGATGGACGAACCTACCAATCACTTGGACCTGCAGACCTGCGATGTGCTGGAAGATGCCCTGGACGATTACGACGGCACGCTGCTGCTGGTCTCGCATGACCGTTACTTCCTGGATCAAGTGTGCGATACCATCATCGCGCTGGATGGTCTGGGCGGATGGATGGTTTATGCCGGTGGGTATACCGCGTATACGGAAAAACTGGCGGAGTTGCAGTCCGAGAAAAAGAAAGCCGCGGCTGTGGCTACCGCACCACCCAAGCCGGTGGTGAAAAAGACTGCGGAAAAAGCGCCTAAGCCGGCGGCGGATAAACCCAAAATCCCCTACGTGGTCGCCCGGTTGTCGCTGCCTGAAATCGAAGCCAAGATTGCCGAAATCGAAGCCAACATCAAAACCCATAACAGTAAATATAGCCAGCGTGACACCCGCAATCGCCCCGAGCGTATGGCGGAGTTGCAGGCAGAGTACAACGCGCTGCAATCGGAGCTACAAAAGTGGCTGGGGTATTGGGAACTCAAGGCTGCCCACGGTTGATCACCAACTGCGGCGTTCCAACATGGCATCCGACAAAATCTGGAGATTGGAATATTCGATCTGCGCGCCGGTGGGCAAGCCCCGGGCCAGGCGTGATATTTTCACCGGAGTCCCCTGCAAACGCTGCTGGATATAGGTTGCAGTCGCATCGCCATCGGCGGTGGGATTGGTGGCCAGAATGATTTCCTTGATAGGGACGGCCTGAGTCTGACTGGCCATGATGCGCTGATACAACGGCTCCACCGTCAACTGTTCCGCGCCCAAGCCATCACGCGGTTTGAGCGTACCGAGCAGGACGTGATAGAGTCCCTGATAAATCCCGGTGGCTTCAATCTGGAATAAATCGCGCGGTTGCTCAACCACGCACACCAGACTGCGGTCGCGCTGCGCTGAAGCACACAGCGGACATGTCTCCGATTCGGTGATGTTGAAACACTGTGAGCAATTCCGGACTTTTTCTTTGATGGCCCGGATCGCGTCGGATAACGCCAGCACTTTATCTTTTGGTTCCCGCACCAGATGATACGCCAGCCGTTCCGCCGTGCGCGAACCGATCCCCGGCAGGGCCGCGATCTGTTCGATCAGGTCCTGCAGCACTTTGGTATAACCATCATAATTCCGGCCCATGATGCCCCCCTGCCGCGAGTTAGGATTGTCCCAACGATTTCATAGCGTCCTGCATCGCGCCCAGATCCACGCCTTCCATCGCTTTGGCGGATTCCGCTTGAATCTGCAACGCCATCGCCCGCATGGCCTGATTCACTGCCATCCGGCCCATGTCCGCGATGGTCTGTAAATCCGACGTGCTGGCGGTGGCCGCGATGCGGTAATCCACCACCTGGAATTCTCCGCTGACGATGACCGTCACGGGGCCGGCCTGTCCGGTGGAACGCAACGACGGCACCCGGCGCTGCACTTCCTGCATACGATCCTGCATCTGCTTGGCTTTACTGAGCATTGGTCCCAGTTGGGCCAACTGCTTGATGGAATCAAACATAATCACCACGCTCGGAAAAAGTTAGTCTTGATACTGGGCCTCTTCGGCCTGCTTGACCTTTTGGCCCATGATGATGGCCATGACCACCAAAACCACGGCAATCGGCAGACACATAATCATGGAATACGCCATAAAGGCGGAGGCGAATTGCACACTGTTTTCCGCGGTCTGGGGGTCTACATACCAGCGAACCAGCGGGAATCCCGTCATCTTACCCATGATCGAAATGACCGCACCCACCGCCCATAGGCCAATAAACAGCAAGATAGCGGAGAGCGTGAACATGATCGGAATGGCGGCGTTGTACCAACTGGGCACCTTCACAGCCCGGGCGGAACGACGCTGCGGGCGTTCACGTTCACTTTCGCGTCCACGCGCAGGTGCCCGCGTCGAACGACGCACAGGCACTTCCTCCTCAACTTCCTCAAGTTCCTCATCTTCGACTTCTTCCTCGGGCTGATATTCCTCTTCCGCGGCTATTTCTTCGGCTTCCTCGTCCGCTTCGGACTCGTATTCGGTTTCCGTTTCGGTCGGCGCGTCCGGGGCTTCGGCCACTTCATCCGGATCGTTTTGGGCTGCTTCAACTTCGTCGGGCTGGGCCAATTCGGCCTCTGGGTCTTCGTTCGTACGATTATCCGCAGGCCGTGAAACGCCGATATTGTCCAGATTAATCTCTTTGGCCGCCTGTACTTCAACCAAATTGTTGCTGGCGCTGCCCGATGAAGTTTTGGCGGTAGGTTTGATGAGTTTGGGGGTAGGCAGGCGCGAAGCTTTGGACGTTGGGAACGGTTCTTGCGGGCTGGGGGCGATTTGGTCTTCTGGACCTACTTGTCCACGAACCATCATTCCGACATAACCGCTGGCACTGGCACTGTCATCGTCCTGATTAACCGGCTTGCCGGTACGCACGGGCTGCTGGGGAACACCTTTAGCCCCTTGGGCTGGGGCCTGCGCGTCCCCCTGCAATGCGGCTAAGGCATCAAAGGCACTTGAGTTACGTTTGGGTGGCGGCATGAGTATCTTACTCCAAAGAACACGTGGCAGATACGGACGTATAAGTCGCTATTAGCCCTTAGTATACCTCATCCGACAGGCCCTCGGCAAAGTCTAATTTGTGATTTTGGTTCGATCCGAATTATGCCGACCAACGCCTTTCCAGAGCGAGAAAATC
>JBAXGE010000015.1:0-25459 GCA_037139555.1 Phycisphaerae bacterium | reverse complement strand
GCGTTCTTCCAGAACCATACCGAGGCAGATATCAGTTTCACGACTGAACGGATTGGATATCAACCGAAATATACAATTGAGACTGGTATTGGTCACTACGCCAAGTCAGGCCATCTAGCGTAAGCCATTGTCATAAAAGTACTTATGCATTACACATAAGTGGCTATTATACATAACATACATTATAGGACGTTGCACTAGAGGCTGACTATGGCTTTACGGTCGGCAATTACATCATCCATGATCTGATCCAGTGAGATGGTTGGACGAAAATGTGTGGCTGTATAAAGTCTCGTTGTATCTGGTACCCGGCGTGGCATGTCTTCGAAGTTCTGGTTATAGACCTTATTCAGCGGGATGAACTCGATCGCAGATGTCGATCCGGTCCGGGCGATGATCCGCCGGGCCAGCTCATGCATACTAATTTCTTCCTGGCCGCCGATGTTATATACCTGACCGGCGGTAGTAGGTGTCGCCACCAAACGCATGATGGCTTCGATCAGGTCCCGTACATGGGTGAAGGTTCGCGTCTGGGTGCCGTCACCAAAGACGGTCAATGGATGACTGGTTAAGGCCTGATCCACAAAGCGTGGCATAACCATCCCGTATGCGGCGGACTGACGGGGCCCTACAGTATTAAATAGTCGGGCGATGGTAACGGGGAATTTACCTTGTTGATGGTAGGCCAAGGCCATAAACTCGTCCAAGGCCTTGGAGCAGGCATACGACCAGCGGCTCACTGAGGTGGCCCCCAAAACGCAATTGTCTTCTTCCCGCAAGGGGGCTTTGCTTTGGATGCCATATACTTCACTGGTCGAGGCCAGAAATAATGGCTTCTCAAATTCACTGCATGCCCGCAACACCTTCTCCGTCCCCACCACATTGGTCATGATGCTTTCCAGTGGGTTGTCGAGAATATAGCGCACCCCCACCGCTGCCGCCAAGTGGATAACGTGTTGGCAGGTCCCTACCAACTTATGCAGCACCACATCATCCAAAATGGAACCTTCCACAAAGCGCAGTTTCGGGTGTTGGCGAACGGGGTTCAGATTCTCGATCCGACCGGTGGAAAGATTATCCAACACATATACCGTCGCCCCGTCGTGGAGCATACGCTCCACCAGATGTGAACCGATAAAACCGGCCCCGCCGGTAATCAATACCCGCAAGGACATAGATGATTGGATTGGTTTTGTGTTCATATCAGGCCCCTATCACACCATACGATCAGAATCCAACATTATGGATGTCCCTAGTGAATAAAACGCACATCCGCAAAATTAGGCACCAAAGGCCATTCCCGACGAATGGTATTACGCATGATGGGCGCCGCTTCCGGCAGGCGGTAGGCCGCCGGCCAGTAGACGAAAAAGGCTTTGCCAATCATAAACCGCTGGGGAACCACTCCCACCGGCGTATCCAGATCATGCAGACTGGGGTGCACGCGATCCCACCAGCGTGCATCTAGGCTCTCGGTGGAGTTATCCCCCAGAACAAAAAACTCATCGTTGCCATGCCCCGAACGCAATTGGATGGGGTTGCCGGTGGTGGCCTGTCCGGGGCTGTTGGGTCGACGGTCATCAATTACTGTGTAATAGTTGTCACGATCCAAACGCAGGTTGGCCAGTGTGGCCGGGCCGGAAAGATGGATCTCGACAGCCAGGTCGCGCGGTTCCAGACTGATACTGGTTTGTTGCTTGGCTGATTCCGCAGTCCAGGGAATTTCATGGCGTGCCATGGTCAGGCCATTCACACGAAGTTCCACAGCATGATCAACATTGGTGAATTCGACGCGATAGGATACATTGGCAGAGTATGCGGGTACCGGCTTGCCGGTGGTTTCAAAGGCGGTGTCGGGGGTATTGCCCGCCCCGGGTTTAATCGTTACAGGTTGTCCGGCACGAAAGAGCGCGCGATAGCGGAAATACGGAGGTCCTAATATCAACTCCAGTCCGGCGGAAGATTCGTCCTGTGGTGTCCATACAAAACTCAGTTTCAGATCGGGGACCACATAGCGATATTGCCCGCTCAACGGGTCACTCTTATACTCCCCGCGCCGTATACCGTGGTGATAATCGTTGTTGTAACCGAGAGTGTTATAAATGCTGCGGGCGTTGGACGAGTCCGAACTGGGGGCAAAGGTTATGCTGCCGGGCAGGGAATTCTTGGGTGTAAAACGAACCACGGGCCGGGAAAAATCCCAGTCTTGGGAGTCCCCCACCACATGCCACGGCTGAATAAAGGGTTTCTCAACTGCCGCATCGTAGTCGTTGGATAGGGGCACCATGCTTTGGTCATAAACCAGACGCCAGACCGATTCCTGTATATACCTGGGCTTATGCACCACCGTGCGAACCCCGGGCTGGGCTGCGTTGCCCACAAAGATATCGCCCCCCACAATCTCAATGGATTCGCCGGGTAGGCCGATCAAACGTTTGATGTAGTTATCAATTCCCGCCATGGGTTCTTTGAAAACCACCACATCCCAGCGTATGGGAGCGCTGAACATGTAAGCATATTTTTCCACCAGAATACGGTCGCCATTATTAGCCCAGGCGAAGGGAATCTCACTGCCTCGGGCATCGTGCGGACGGGGCAAATTACGGGTATCCAGATATTCCGGCAGGATACTGGCGGGAATTTCTTTGCCACAGTTCGGACAAGTCCGATAAGTCGAGGTTGGTACGGTGGTGTGATCCACCAAATCACCGCGCTGGCCAGCTTCGGAAAAATTGACCAGTTCCCATTGCGGTTTGCCCTCACGCAAGACCACCCGGGATTGTTCATTCAGACTGCTGTTCTGTTCGTATTGATAACCACAGCGCGGACACGCAATGCGGATATGGGCCCCATAGAGGGTGGGCGCCATCGAACTGGTGGGGATGACAAAGGCTTCCATGATGAAGCATTTGAACAACAGCGTCAGGATCAGTGCAATAGCCACGGAGTCAATCGTATCACGCAGGCTATGCGTTTCACGACTGACGCGAATCAACTGGGTAAGCTTGCCGTAGGCCCGCACGCGGTGCTCCGATGCCGTTAATGGGATACGCCGCCCGAAACTGCCGCGGCGGCGTCCATTACCGCCTCACTCAGAGTCGGATGGGCGTGAATGGTTGACCAGATTTCTTCCTTGGTGGCTTCCAGCCGTTTGGCCAAGACCAGTTCCGCGATCATTTCCGTGGCATCGGCCCCGATGATGTGGGCGCCGAGCAATTCGCCGTGCGGTTTGACAAAGAGCAGCTTTACAAAGCCTTCCGGGGCATTGATGGCCAACGCCTTGCCACTAGCGGCGAAGCTATAGCGACCGATTTCAACATCAAAGCCTTTTTCCTTGGCCGCCCGTTCGGTCAGCCCCACACTGGCCACCTGCGGGTGGCAATAGGTGCCGCCGGGAACCAGTGTGTAATCCATTTCGCGGCGGGAAGTGTTGAACATGCGTTCCACGGCAATCGTGGATTCAAAACTGGCCACATGGGCCAACCAAGGTGGACCAATTACATCACCGGCAGCGAAGATGCCCGGGATGTTGGTCTGGAAAGATTTATCAACTTTAATATGTCCTTTTTCAATTACCGGCGTGGCCGCAGGCGCAAACAATCCTTCGGTATTACCCGTCACCCCCACCGCAACCAAAACCTTATCGGCTTCCAGCACGGTTTGTTTGTTGGTGGCCAGATCGGTAACCGTGACTTTCACTCCCGACTCCGTGACCTCAACCTTATCCGTGCGGGTCTGAGTATGGATCGTCATGCCCTGTTTTTCGAAGATTGACTTCAGGCGGATGGAAACTTCCTCATCTTCCACCGGCAGAATCTGCTTCTGCATTTCAATCACAGTGATCTGGGTGCCAAACGAGTTGTAGATATAGGCGAATTCGATACCAATCGCGCCAGCGCCGATCACAATCATCCGCTTGGGCAATTCAGACAGAACCATGGCTTCACGGCTGGTGATAATCCGCTTGCCATCGGGTTTAATGCCGGGAATATCACGGTTGCGGGCTCCGGTACACACCAGAATATTCTTGGCATTCAGGGTGTCTACTACCTGACCCTGTGCGTCTTTGACTTCGACCACACCGGGTTTGGGAATGAACGCCGTGCCTTTGTAGGCTTTGACGTTGGATTTTTTGAATAGGAATTCAATGCCTTTGGATAATTGCGCGGCCACATCGCGGCTGCGTTTGACTACCTTGCACCAGCTTTCGCCCAGTTTTTTGGGGTCAACGGTTACCCCAAAAGAATCGCCTTGTTTAAGCATCTGCTGGTAGAAGTGGGCATCATTGATAAGCGTTTTGGTTGGGATACAGCCCCAATTCAGACACACGCCACCAAGTCGGTCGTTCTCTACACAGGCCACGGTCTTCCCCAGTGCGCCGGCCTTGCACGCGGCCACATAACCGCCGGGGCCAGATCCGATAATAACCACATCAAAGTTTTCCGTTGCCATAACCAAACTCCTTGAGCGGACACCATATGGTATCGCGATTACTTACCGACCAAAAAAGCAGTCAGACGATCCAGTCCCTTATCAATCTGCGTCATGCTAGTGGCAAAGCTCAAACGGACATGGGTGGGGAAGCCAAAATCATTTCCCGGAACGAGTGCCACATGAGCCTCTTCCAATACCAAAGCGGAAAATTCGATCGCATCTTTGCAGATTGTACCCTTGGCGCCCAAAGGCTTGCCTAATACGCTGGCGATATTGGGGAAGACATAAAAAGCGCCGGTGGGCTTAACGCAGAATATGCCAGGAATCGCATTGAGGCGTTTCCAGATGTGCGCACCGCGGACTTCAAATTCTTTTCGCATTTTTTCTACTTCCACCGCACTATTCGGATTGGTGTAGGCCTCAACAATTGCGGGCATGCAGAAGCTGGTGATATTGCTGGTCATCTGGCTCTGCAGTTTATTCATGGCACCGATCAATGACTTGGGCCCGGCCGTGTAACCGATGCGCCAGCCGGTCATGGCAAAGGTTTTGCTCAGGCAGTTGCAGGTGATGGTGCGGTCTTTCCAGAAACTGAAATCCAGACTGGCCCATGAGCAAGTGGTCTGGCCGTCAAAGAGCAGCTTTTCATAGATCTCGTCGGAACAGACCCAGATGTCTTTGTGCGGGGCGATGACTTTGGCCAATTCCGCCAGTTCGCCGGGGTGATAGGTGTGTCCGCCGGGGTTGCTGGGCGAGTTCATGATGACCATGCGGGTGCGCGGTGTGATCGCCTGGGCCAGCTGGGTGGGGGTAATGCGGAAATTATTAGACGGATCGCCCGCGATAATGACTGGTACGCCACCGGCCAGTTTGACCATTTCCGGATAGCTGACCCAGTACGGGGCCGGGATGATGACTTCATCGCCGGGGTTCAATACCGCCATAAAGGCGACATACAGGGCATGCTTCCCCCCCACCGAGATGATAATCTCTTCCGGGGTGTAATCCAGAGCATTTTCACGTTTCAGCTTATCGGCAATCGCCTTGCGGGCTTCCGGCGTGCCGGTAGTGGGCTCATACTTGGTTTTTCCGGCTAACAAGGCCTTGATGGCGGCATCTTTGATAAATCCCGGGGTATCAAAATCGGGTTCTCCCGCGCCATACGACACCACATCTACACCGGCCTTCTTCAAGGCGTTGGCCTTGGCGGTAATAGCTAGAGTGATAGACTCGGAAATATCATTCAGACGATTGGCCAGCGGCATCATGCATGCATCCTTATACAAAGACAAAAAACTGTAATCCACCCTAAGTCTACGGCTGGTTTTCTACTTTGCCAGCCAAAATTCGGGGTGGCCACTATTTCAACGTTAAAACTCGCGTCCATTGCAGGATAAACTGCGGAAATACACCCAGCAGAATCACCCCAACCGAGCACGTCACGGCGGCAATTCCCACCGGGATGGACTTCCTGGGTACGATCGGCAACCACGGGTCACGCAGATACATGGCCGCGATAATCCGCAGGTAATACGCCGCGGCTATGGCCGCATTAATCACCATAATAATCGCCAGCCAGGAATGGCCCGCACTGAACGCCGACTGTATCAGGTAAAGCTTGCCCCAAAAACCAAAGGTCAGGGGCATGCCAATCAGACTCAAAAGGCAAATCGTCATCCCCAGAGCCGTCCATGGATGGGCTTTGGAGATACCGGACAAGTCCTCTACCTCTTCGGCGGAATCAGGCTTGCCCTGTAGATAAATCAAACAGGCAAATACGCCCAGATTCACTACCGCGTAGCTTACCAGATAGAACAACGTTGCGGCGATCCCATCGCGGGAAGCATCCCCACCGATCAGCGTGGGACCCACCACCAGACCCACTAGCATATAGCCGGTATGGGCGATGGACGAATAAGCCAAAATACGTTTGATGTTACGTTGCATGAGTGCCAGGGTGTTACCCACCGTCATGGTAAGTACCGCCAGTACGGTTAGCATCGCAATCAGCGACTGTCCACCCAGACCCGGGAATTCCCACTGCGTCAAGCCCAGAATCTGAATCAGGGCTACAAATCCAGCAGCCTTGGGAGCAAAGGCCAGAAACGCCGTAACCGGCGTCGCGGCGCCCTGATAGACATCGGCCGCATAGAAATGCATCGGCACCGCAGCGATCTTATAGGCAATCCCGATAATCGCCAACGCAATCCCAATCGTGGCCAACGGTGGAACTTCATGGGCATTGATGGCGGTCATCAGAGTGGTGCCGATGCTGGCCAGCCGGGTGTCGCCGGCAAAGCCATACAGATAGCTGAATCCGAACAGGAAGATTGCCGCCGCCAGAGCGCCGAGGAAAAAATATTTAATCGCTGATTCCTGGGCTTGGATACTGCCACGTCCCGTCGCCACCAAAATGTAGGTCGGGATACTCACCAATTCCAACGCCATGAACATCCAGATCAGATCATTGACCTTGCCCATCATCGAAACACCGGCCAGCGAAAACAGCAGCATGCTGTAAAATTCGGCGCGATAGTGTTTATCGGTTTCAGAGGGGTTGTCGGTGGAGGGCATATCCCAAGCCACCAGAATCGCCATGAATCCGGCCGCTGCTGTTAAAACCGATACGAATTGCCCCAGAGGGCTCACCAAGCCCGCAGGAATACCGGGCAGGAAACCTGTCGCCAGACCAAAAGCCGCCAATAAACCCAGCAGCGCCAGGATTTGGGCGCTGGCGCGGAGCCGGTCATTTTTCAGCATGCCCAGTAACATCGCCGCCAATGCCGCCAAGAGCAGCACTATTTCAGGCAGGAGCGTATATAGATTTGTTTCCACAAATTACCTCGTTCATTAAGCTTCAGTGCGTTGGGTACGGCAGGGGTAAAACCACGTTAACCGGCGCCTCGTGCGCCACGATGCTGTTTTGGATATTGCTTACCGGTTGACGCAGCGAGTCCAGCATGGGTTGCGGATACACCCCCAGCACGATGACACCGATGGCCAAGGGGGCCAAAACGCACCATTCCCGGAAGCTCAAATCTTTGACGGGTTCGTGTGGCGCTGTCGCATCATGGGCAGGCTCTTTCAAGGGACCAAACACTACGCGACCGGTCCAGTAGAGCAGGTAAACCGCACCCAAAATAACCCCGGTGGCCGCAACCACCGCGTAATACGGCCCAAGATTACCGTGGAATGCCGCATGCGTGGTACCCAATGTTTGGCCGCTGCTGAAGGTACCAATCAGAACCAGAAATTCCGACACAAAACCATTCAACCCCGGCAAGGCAACCGAACTAAGCACAAAGAGCACGGCAAAGGAGGCCAAGACGGGTGTCCGCCGGGCCAAACCGGAAACTTCATCCATTGAGCGGGTGTGATAGCGTTCGTAAATCATACCAACCACCAAGAACAACGCCCCGGTCGAGAGGCCATGGTTAATCATGTACATGATCGAACCGACCATCCCCTCCTGGGTTAAGGCCAGCATACCCAACACGCAGAACCCCAAGTGGCTGACCGATGAATAGGCGATCAACTTCTTCATGTCGGTCTGGACCCAGGAAATCAGTGCCCCATAGATGATGCCCACAATACAGGTAATCGCCAACCACGGCGCTAAGGCCAATGTGGCATCGGGGAACATGGGCAGGCTGATGCGAATCAGCCCGTATGTCCCCAGCTTAAGTAGAATGCCAGCCAGCAGCACGGAACCCGCCGTGGGTGCTTCCGTGTGCGCCAACGGCAACCACGTATGTACCGGGAACAACGGGATCTTGACTGCAAAGCCGCATAACAGCCCCAGAAAAATCAGAATTTGGGTATTGGTCGGCAAGGTCGCCCCAAATGCGTACAACGTCTCCAGTTCAAACGACCACACCCCTTTGGAGGCATAATACAAGTATCCGGTGTAGACCACGGCGGCGAGCAAAAACACCGACCCGAAGAAGGTGTAGAGGAAGAAGCGTACTGCCGCCTTGCGCCGGTCGGTACCACCCCAAATCCCAATGAGGAAAAACATGGGGACCAGGGTGAATTCAAAGGCGAGATAGAACAGCACCACATCCCGGGCACAGAAGCATGTCAGCATGGCGCCGTAAAGGATCAATAACCATGCGTAAAATTCCGGCTCCCGGGTTTTGATGTATTTGAAACTGCCCAGTATGGACAAGGGAGTGAGGAGCGAAGTCAAAAGAATCAGCCACAATGAAATTGAATCAATCCCGAGTGTAAAGGTGATCCCAAACTGGGGAATCCACGGCACAGAGAAGGCATATTGCACAACTTCGGGAGTGGCGAAGTCAAAATTACACAATATTTTCAGGTTGAATGCCGCGAGTACCAGCGAGAGCAGGAATGCCGTAGGCGCGGCCTTCTTGGCGTCCCAACGCCCTACCAGCAGTACCAAAACCGCACTCACCAGTGCGGCAAGAATAAAGAGTGGTAACGTCCACATAGGTTTATTGCATCTCCAATTACGTGCCGGGGCACGGTATTTTACCGGGTCATAAGATATAAAATGCCCGCGATCACAGCGACCGTTCCGGCAATCATTCCTGTGGCATACTTTTGTACGTAGCCGCTTTGTCCCGGCTTGAGCACATGTCCAACCAATTGCGGCAAGAGCCCAACCACAAAGACCAAACCATCAATGACCAGCCGGTCAAACAGGAACAACATCTGCCCCAGCAGCCACAGTGGTTTCTTGATGATCGCGTCATAGAGTTCATCAATGAACCACTTGTTTTCCAGAAAGGTAACAATGGGTTGCAACTTCTGCGCCAGGCCGGTGGCCGCAGCGCGGTTCCACAGGTGGAAATAGGCTGCGATCCCAATGCCGATCACGGCCAGGATGGAACTGATGATGCCCATGGCACCATGTGACACCAAATCCTTGTGAACCACAGTCTCGGTTTCGCTGCCGTGTACGACAGGTTGTAATACCGGGGCCAGGAAGTCATGGAACCAACCGCCATGGCCATGCTGACCACCGAACACACCCAGATAACCAACCCCAATGGCCCCCACCGATAAGCACAACAACGGAATCCACATGCTAGCCGGGCCATCATTGGGACCGTGGCTGGCGTGGGCTTCATGCCCATGATCGTGGGCGTTAGATTCATGGGCGTCATGTGTACCATGTCCATGGTCATCAGCCAGAGCAAAGGGCGAGGGTTCATGATGCCCTGCCGTGCTGGGCAGTTGTTTCGGCCCCATGAACACGCGGAAGAACAAACGGAACGTGTAATACGCGGTCAACAAGGCTACGAGTAGACCCACGGTTCCGAGGATTGGTCCCAGATGGACGCCACCCAGCGCAATATGGGAATTGAAGGTTTTATACAATATTTCATCTTTGGAGAAGAAACCCGCCAAGCCGGGCACGCCCGACAATGCCAGGCATCCCATAAGCATGGTAAACGCCGTGATAGGCATCACCTTGCGCACCCCCGACATCTTGCGGATGTCCAGTTCCCCACCCATGGCGTGCATGACGGCCCCTGCCGACAAGAACAACAAGGCTTTGAAAAATGCGTGGGTAAAGACATGGAACACCGCCGCGGTGGATGCGGCCATCCCCAAGGCCATGAACATATAACCCAACTGCGAGACCGTTGAATACGCCCAAATCTTTTTCAGGTCATACTGGCATAGAGCAATGCTGGCGGCCAACAGCGAGGTAAAGCCCCCGACAATGGCGACCACCGCCATGGCCGCTTCATTGAGGGCAAAGATCGGCTGGCAACGGGCAATCATATAGATACCCGCCGTCACCATGGTTGCGGCATGAATCAAGGCCGACACCGGGGTCGGGCCTTCCATTGCATCTGGTAACCATACATGCAGCGGGAATTGGGCTGACTTACCAAAGGCCCCCACCATCAGTAGGAACGGAATCACGCTGATCGCCCATTCGTGTTGTAGGACAAAAGCGTGATCCGCCAATTTAGCGAAGACCGTTTGATAGTCCAACGCTCCAAATGTGATAAATATCACAAATATGCCGATAGCGAAGCCAAAATCGCCAATACGATTGGTGATGAAGGCCTTCTTGGCTGCCGCTACTGCCGAGGGACGTGGGTAGTAGTAGCCAATCAAAAGATAACTCGCCACGCCCACGCCTTCCCAGCCCAGATACAAGAGTACGAAGTTGTTGCCCATCACCAGCATGGTCATGGCGAAGACGAACAGGCACAGGTATGCGAAGAAACGGAAATAACCGTAATCGCCCTTCATGTAACCGCTGGCAAAGATGAAGATCAGGAGGCTGATAACCGTGACAAAGGCCAGATAAATCGCGGTCAATGGGTCAATAAAGATACCGACGGAAATTTGCAGATGACCAGCGCTGATCCAGTTGAAGAAGTTGCGGTCCAACATCCCCCCCGCCACCTGTCCGCCCTGAAATTCACGGACGATCCCCAACGCGATAATCGCACTGCCCAGCAAAGCCAGAATCGCAATGATGTGCGAGGCGCCCTTGAGCACGCGTCCGCCCGCAAGGCCGATAATCACCGCCCCGGTCAGAGGCAGCAGGGGAATCAGATAAGCGTAGTCCAAAGCGTTCACTTAAATCTCCAGACAAAACCCGCATGATACGGGGGTACATTAAGTTCCGGTATCAACCCTGTAATTGCGACCAGGCTTCCGTATCCAAAGTGGCCTTATTCTTGTACAGATAGACTACCAAGCCCAAGGCCAGCGAAGCCTCCGCAGCCGCCACCGCCAGCAGGAAGATGACAAACGACTGCCCTTGGGGATTGAAGTGATATCGGCTAAAGGCCACAAAGTTCAAGGCCACCCCTTGAAACATGAGTTCCGTGCACAGGAACATTAGAATCAGATTGCGCCGGACCATAAAGCCGATCAGGCCCAGCACAAAAAGTACCGCACCCACGACCAGATAGTGATAGAGTTCGATGCTTCCCATAGATTCGTCTTGTCCTATTGGTTTAATGGTGCCGTACGTTCCGAATCCACACTCACACCAGCGGTGCGTTTACGGGCAATCATCACCGCCCCCACGAGCGAGATCGTCAGCAGGATGCCCGCGAGTTCAACCGAGAATAAATACTTGCCGTAAAGCGAGTTACCGAGTACTTGAATATTGCCGGGCACGGTGTTGGCGGTAGCGGTAGTTGCCTGGGCCATACCTGCGGTCGGCAAGGTGGGCAAGACTCCCGATTGGGGTGCGGGCATGAGTTCCCCAGCCGCTGCATACTTGTTTTCCAGATACGCGACCATCTTGGTATCAGGATTGTTAACCTGAACGAGACTTTCGCCCGGCTTGGGGAAAGTAGCCAGAAGCACCGTGCCAATCAACAGGAAGCCCACAAAAACGGCCGGGAGTGGATCGGCGGCAAAACGGTCGTATTCTGCAGCACGACGCCCGCCTACTTCCTGACTGGCCAACATGATCACAAACACATAGGTCACCAAAATGGCGCCCGCATAGATAATGATCAGCACCACGGCGACAAACTCTGCCAGCAGTAAGACGTAAAGCCCTGCACCAGCGAGGGATAGCAATACGAAATAGAGCGCGGAATAGACCGGCTTGGGATGGCAAATCACCCCTATCGCACTGGCGATGGCGATGCCCGCGAACAGGTAAAAATAAACCGGTAAGCTCACTTCTGTGTTGTTGTGGGCAAACAGACTTGCCAGATAGGCAAACAGTCCGGCCAGGGTCAGCGCCCCCAGCAACCCCCCAACCTTGACGAGGCTGGGCTTGGCGCGCGGTAACATCAGATAGACTGTCACAGCCCCTAAGGCAGTGAGAACCAGCAGAGGCATGGATAAGTTCATCTACGAATCCCTTACAGTGCGATTAACACCCGGGGCGTCTACCGTCCCGAGAACCGTCAGAACTAGGAATTATCTTTGAATGCGTACTAATTTCAAGCGCGGACGGCATTTAGCTGCTACTTCCGGACAATATTTCCCGGCCGCGACAGGCAGATTGTAGCGCGTTACTCCAATTTGGAAAGTCCCGGCTGGGTTTCGTTCTTCAAAATTGTGGCATTTCGCTGCCATTGCGTCAGTTTTACCCGCCGGAAGGCCCGACCTTGCGTGGCCTGATCCCATTTCTGGACATCCCAGTCCAGTATCTGAGCTAATTCCAGTATGGGACCGGGCTGGCGGGGCAGAAAGTCTTGGGTGGTTGTTTGGGGCGCGTGGCGATTATGGGGGCATACCTCCTGGCAAATGTCACAACCGACTATATAGCCAGCCTGAGCCATAGGGGATTTTAACTCCTCAGCAATGTCCCCCTTGTGTTCGTTCGTGAGATAGCTCAGGCAACGACTCGCATCCAGTTTATAGGGCGTCAAAGCTTGCGTCGGACATGCCGTAAGACACCGGGTGCAGGTGCCACAGTGATCCGGCTCCGGACGGTCAAACTCAAGGGTAAGATTGGTCAGCAACACCCCAAGTACAAAATAGGACCCATGACGGGGACTGATCAAGAGGGTATTTTTGCCAATCCAGCCCAAGCCCGCTCGGGCGGAGAATTCTCGTTCCATAATCGGCCCGGTATCCACATAGGCACGTGCTTCCAAGGTGGCCTCACGCGCCGTCAAATCCCGATGCAAGCGCCGTAGTTTATTGGTTAAGACTTTGTGGTAATCTCGTCCCCATGCGTAACGGGCGATCTTGCCTTGAGTAGGCGGGCATGGGGGCATGGGGGTTGGCTGGTAGTGTAACGCCAAGCAAATAACACTACGCAACCAAGGGAACCGTATTTTGGGGTCCAACCGTGTGGGCACATTTTCGGCCATATAGTGCATCTGGCCATGTCGTCCCAACGCCAACCATTCCTGATAGGCTTGGGCATATTCTGACGCATGGGCCGGTGCAATCCCCACCAGATCAAAACCTGCTGCCAATGCCATGGTTTTAATCTCGGACGCATTGGTCATATTGAATATGCCTGCCAGAATTATTTATGCGTATCTTTGGGCTTTTCAATCTCTTCGGGAACGGCGGCGAGTAAATCTGACGGAGGTGGCAATGATTCTTCGGCCAGAATTCGGGCCTCCCCCGCATCGGGGTCACTGGCCAGCACATCCAAGGCCGCGGCATTACGCCGATCCAGATGGGGTGTCGCCACATTAACCACCTGATTCCGCCGGGTGATATAGATTCGCATGCCCATCCACAACACCCCCAGCAAGAAAATTCCCGCCATGCTTAGCACCACCTCGGGATGGTCAAACAGTGAGGGCTTTTTCTCCGCTGGCAAGGTCGTGCTGGATACGTTTTGACTACTCTGGGCCGACGTCTGCATGCCCGAGACATTCATCTGCGGCGCCCGGGTCACGGTGTACGCTTGCCCATCAATAATTTCTACGTTTGGGTTCGTCGTTTGTGCCAAGAACATGGGGAGTCTCCAAACTTAGGTTAGGGTCAGGCCTTTGCCAAGAGCTTCTGCCATTTGCGCAACTGCGTGCGCAGTTGTACCGGACCACCTGCGCCATGGGAACGGTAACGTGTGACCACATTATTGGCCCCAAGAAATTCGTACACATCCTGGGTGATAGTCGGATTGAACGACTGCAAGACAGGCAACTCCAGTTGGGACAGTTGGGTCAATCCCAGTTCCTCGCAGCGGGCAACCAGACTGCCCACCACATGGTGCGCGGTACGGAAGGGGATACCTTTATTGACCAGATATTCGGCCAACACAGTCGCGTCGGCAAAGCCTTCATCCAATTTGGCGTTAATTCGGACGGGTACCAGCCGTGTTCCGGCAATAATCCGTTGGGCCATCCGCACCGATTGCAGGACCTGATCAAAGGCAAAGAAAATGCAGCGTTTATCCTCCTGCATATCCCGGTTGTAGGCCAGTGGCTGCCCCTTCATCATGGTCAGTAACGCCACCAACTGGCCGTAGACCCCGCCCGTCTTGCCGCGAATCAGTTCCAGCATATCGGGGTTGCGTTTCTGGGGCATCATGGATGAGCCGGTGGTATAGGCATCATCAATCCGAATAAAGCCAAACTCGGTGGTGGTATACAAAATCCACTGCTCAGCCCAGCGGGACAGGTGCATCGCCACCATGGACAGATCGAAAGCGAACTCACAAAGAAAATCACGGTCGGAAATCGAATCCAGGCTGTTATCCGTGATGGTTGGGAATCCAAGCAACTTCGCGGTGTAGGCCCGGTCAATGGGGAGTGTGGTACCCCCAACCGCCCCCGCGCCCAAGGGGAGAACTTTGGTGCGGTCACCACAGTCCGCCAGCCGCGCGCGATCCCGATGCAGCATTTCGACATAAGCCAACAATTCATGCCCGGCCATAATCGGCTGGGCGCGCTGCAGGTGTGTGAACGAGGGCATAACGACATGGCCATCAGTTTCGGCCAGCGTCACATAGGCCTTCTGTAATTCACCCAGTGCCCCATCCAATAAATCCAATGCCTCAATGGTCCACAACCGCACATCCAAGGCCACTTGGTCGTTGCGGCTGCGGCCGGTGTGCAATTTCTTACCCGGTTCGCCGATGCGTTCGATCAGCGCCTTTTCGACGGCCATGTGGATATCTTCCTGCGCGACATCAAATACAAAGCTGCCCGCCTGAATATCCTTCAGAATAGACGCCAGTCCAGCCTTGATGGACTTCAATTCCTTACGGTTGATCAAGCCCACATGCTGCAACATGGTGGCATGGGCCACCGAACCGACGATGTCATGCTTGGCCATGCGCTGGTCAAATGAAATAGATTCGACAAATTGTTCCGCCAGACTGTCGGTATTACCGCCGATTCGAGCCTGCCAGGATTTCTGCTTCAGTGCGTCCGCTTTTGCCATTGTGTCAACTCCCAAGAATGGTCCAAGTTTACCACACTTTTTGGACAACGCGAAGTCATCCCGGCAGTAGAAGCCACTTGAATTCCCGCCTATACTCTTTCATCCCGGTAAATACGGGGTTGCTAATGATGAGGAAACGAATTCATGACCGCTAGTCCCCCCCCCGCTTCCGGACTCATGGCCGCGCCATGTGTGATTGTTATTTTTGGTGCCACCGGCGATCTGACCCGCCGCAAACTCATTCCTGCGCTGTACAACCTGGCCAAAGATGGCCTGCTCGACCCCCGCACGGTCATTGTGGGTTTCGCCCGTCGGCCCAAGTCAGATGAGGATTTCCGTACTGATCTGACGGCGGGGATTGAGCAATTCTCGCGTTCCAAGCCCATTGATCATGATCTATGGAAACGCCTGATGGGACGGACTTTTTACCATCGCGGTCACTTTGATGACCCCGCCTCCTACCAACGCTTGAATATACGCCTAAACGCCTTGGACGCGGAATTGGAGCTGGGTGGCCGCCGTCTGTATTATCTGTCTACCACCCCGCTGGAATTCTCAACTATCGTGGAACATCTGGGGGATGCAGGTTTGGGCAATATTGACCCCTTCCGGGCGACCGCCTGGCGGCGATTGATCGTCGAAAAGCCTTTTGGCACCAATCTGGCCAGCGCCCGGGAATTAAACCGCACGCTCCATCGGGCCTTTGACGAGGATGCCGTTTTCCGGATTGACCACTATCTGGGCAAGCAAACCGTCCAAAACCTGTTGGTCTTCCGCTTTGCCAACGAAATATTTGAGCCCATTTGGAATCGTTCCTATGTGGATCACGTCCAAATCACCGTGTCCGAACGTCTGGGCATGGAGGGCCGGGGGGCTTTCTATGAAAGTTCCGGCACACTCCGTGATATTGTCCAGAATCACATGCTGCAACTCTTGTCCTTGGTGGCGATGGAACCGCCTGTTTCGTTGGAATCCGATGCTATCCGGGATGAAAAAGTCAAGGTTTTACGGGCTATTCGTCCCATCACCACCCCACAGGCCGGGCAATGGACAGTTCGGGCGCAGTATCACGAGGCCCAAGTGGACGGCAAGACCATCGCTGGTTACCGCCAAGAGCCGGGGGTAGCCCCGGAAAGTCAGGTCGAAACCTTTACTGCGATGAAACTGCAGATTGATAATTGGCGTTGGCAGGGCGTTCCGTTCTACCTGCGTTCAGGCAAACGACTTAATCAACAAGGAACGGAAATCCGTATTCATTTCCGGCGTGTCCCGGGCGTGCTGTTTAACCAAAACGGGGCCAAAGTAGCCAATAACGTGCTGACGCTGCGGGTCCAGCCGGACGAGGGTATTGCCCTAAGTATGAACGCCAAAGCTCCGGGTGCCGGGGTTCGGGTGGCACCAGTGGAGATGGACTTTGCCTACAAAACCGCGTTTGGGTCCTATTCGCCTGAAGCCTACGAGCGTCTGCTGCTGGATGCCATGCTGGGTGATGGCACCCTGTTTATCCGCAGTGATGAAGTAGAACGGGCCTGGACCATTATTGACCAGGTGCAAACCGCGTGGGCCAGTGGCGTACCGGCGTTGTCCACGTATGATCCATTCAGTTGGGGGCCGACCGAGGCAGAGGCCTTGATGGCTCAGGATGGCCGTGCCTGGGACGCCCTGTCACCGCCTCGCAAAGACTGTACTTGAGGTAATGACCATCCTTGACTACCATCTACGCTGCTCTGGAACTAAACCTTTAAGCGTAGAGTGCGATGTCTTTAGCCCTGACCACCCCCCCCCGCCGTGTACTGATCATCAAACCCAGCAGTCTGGGCGATGTGGCTACTACGATGCCTTTACTGTGTGACCTACGTGCCGAGTGGCCCACCACCGAGTTTGACTGGCTGATCGCCCCCGGCCTGACCGATTTACTCCGCGGCCATTACGCCATCAGTGAATTGATCCCCTTTGAACGCAAACAACTTTCCGGCTGGCCCTTTCGCGCCTCAGCCTGGGCATCGTTCACGGGCTTGGTCCGAAAACTGCGGGCCCGGCACTATGATATTGCGATTGATGCGCAGGGGTTGGCGCGTTCTGCCTGGTTGGCGCGTTTGAGTGGTGCACGGGTACGGATCGGATTCGCTGATGCCCGTGAGTTGGCTCCCTTACTGTATACCCACACGGCACCGGCCGCAGCCCAGGCATTACCGGCGGTGGCTCGCATGCGTCGTTTGCGGCTCCCGTTGGATATCACCCCTGCAGATCGATGCTCCTATCGTGTACCGGTTACCGCAGCCGCACTGGAATTAGCCCGAGCGCAAACCGGGCATCAGTCGTATATTGCCGTCATCCCCGGCGCCCGCTGGAATACCAAACGCTGGCCCACGGCCAAGTATGTCGCACTGATTCAGGCACTGGCGAACCAAGCCCTGCAGGTGGTCCTGCTGGGCAGTCCCGATGAACGCGCGCTATGCACCGAAATTGCTCAACAAGCCAACGCTGGCGTGTTGAATCTGGCGGGACAGACCGACCTTGCCGGTATGATCGCTCTATTAAAACTGGCGGATTTGGTGATAGGCAACGATTCGGGCCCCTTGCATGTGGCAGTTGCACTGGGGCGTCCAGTTGTGGGTATCTACGGCCCGACCGATCCCAACTACGTCGGCCCCTATGACCAACTCGACCACGTGGTACGCCACCCGGTACCGTGTCATCCTTGCCGACGCAAGGAATGCGACCACCACAGTTGCATGAACCTGCTGGAATTTGTCACGGTCTGGGCCAAGATCGAACAGGTAATTATGGCGAACAACATTCGAACAGGTAAGTAGTAATGGCAAAACCTAACAAATTTATCCTCGCGAGTGCTTCCCCGCGCCGGGCAGAACTGTTGCATGCTGCCGGACTGGACTTTCATGTCCGGGTTAGTCCCACCCCAGAACCCACACGCCGCCCCAACTGGATACCCATTACCACCTGGCCGGCCTTACTGGCGTTAATTAAGGCCCAATCGGTCTTAGCGCTGTATCCCGGCCAGCCGGTGGTTGTCATCGGTGCCGATACAATTGTTGAACTCGACGGTGAGATCCTCGGTAAACCCCGGCACTGCAGCGATGCCCGGCGCATGTTGACGCGACTCTCCGGCCACCAGCATCAAGTCCATACTGGTGTGGCCATCGTTACCCCGCACGGCCAGGAAACTCTGCTGGCCACCTCCGTGTGCTATTTGAAAAAACTGACGCCGCGCCAACTTAAAGCGTACCTAGACTCCGGCCTGTGGCACGGCAAGGCTGGGGCGTATGGGATTCAGGATGAGACCACCGAACCGTGGGTGCGCCTGCGTCGCGGGTCATGGAGTAATGTGGTGGGCTTGCCGATGGAGGCGCTGCGGCCACGTTTACAGACTTATGCCAACGCGGGTTGTTGAACACTTGCAGTGACGGGGGCCAGAAGCGTTTCATACCACGCGCAAACCTGCGGCACTTTTTTCGGCCACAAAAATTCTCGTTCCACCCGTTGTCGGGCACAGGCACTCATGCGCAGACGTAATTCGGGATTGGCTAACAAGGTTCGCATGGCGGTGGCTATGCCGTGGGCAAATTCGGCAGGATTGGTCGGTGGTACGCGGATGCCACTGTGTTCGTCCACCACATATCCGGGACCGGCGTAATCCGCGGTTAAGATGGGTAGACCGAAACTTTGGGCTTCCATCAGAACATTACCGGTGGTTTCGCGGAAGCTGGGGAAGACAAAGACATCCGCGGACCGAAAATACTCGTCTACTTTAGCGCGGGGTTGCTTGCCATGAAAGATCACTTGTGACCCCAAGCCTAATTCCTGTACCAAGGTTTCACAGACCTTCCGGTCATCACCATCACCCACCACGTCCAGCACCGCGCCCGGCGAGGATTTTAACTCCGCCAGCGCCTGAATCGCATCACGCAACCCCTTGGTTCGCACAATCCGGCCCACGTATAACATGCGACACCGATCACTTGATGTGCTACGTCGTGCCAAATCAATCTCGGGTAATTCCGGCACTCCGGTCTCGGGCATAATCCGTACTTGGCGTGACGATGACGGCGGCAACATACTTGCCATGAGCGGTGATACCGCCAGAATCATATCTGTTTTGGTCAAAGTCGCATGCAACCACGGATCATATTTATAACGCCAGGTGTCCAAGGCGCGGAATCGGGTATACCATGCCATCGCCCCCACTGCTTCCTGCATGCCCGGCGGGGTAGGTTGACTGCCCCCGATCGGGCCCAAAACAACCGGCATACCAAAGCCCAACGCTGGGCACGGGTAGCGCGGGGCTAAGGGGGCAATCTGATGTACCAAATCCCATTTCCGTCCCGAGCGCAAGGCTTGCTTGATCCAACGCCGGACGGCAAAGTAATATTTTACGTACCCGGGTTTTAGCATGCTGTTGATGCGTTCATGACGCCGCAGAAACGCCGGTTCAGTCCATAACGTCACGTCGACGCCGGGCAGATAATCACGGATATCCGTAGCCCCATGCCGGCGGATGGCCAACACGGTCACCTCATGATGTTGCGCCAACCCCTCCACCCAGCGGAACGTGCTCAGAGACTCGCCCACATCTTTGGGGTCGGCATAGGGTGCCAGCAGTAAGATACGTTGGCGCTTGGCCATATCAGGCCCCTTGCATACGTGGCCAGCTTTGCTTGAATTCCCGCACCACACCCCAGAAATGATTACGCCGTTCCAGCGCTTTGGCTGCCCGGGTTACCAGCGCCACCAGTGCCCAGTAGAACAAACGGCTAACGTTAAACAGATACAAAACCCCGGCCGTCAACAACGCCATAAACAGACCATGATGTTTGCGCTGCCAGCGGACCAGACCGCTGGTTAACATCAAGTCCCGCCGATGATTGCATTTCTTGGCCGAACCGCTGCCGTGATGGATGATTTCACCCACCGGCGCCATCCGCACCTTCCAGCCGGCTTTACGGAAACGTTTGCACCAATCGGCATCTTCACCGTAGAAGAAAAAGGCTTCGTCCAATTTGCCTACCTGAGCCAATGCGGTAGCCCGGATCAGCAGATAACAGCCCATGACCACATCCACATCGCGGGTTTGGTTACGGTCCCATCCGCTGTCCTGATAACGATCCAGCCAACGCAGGACCGGTACCCGGGCCACGCCAGAAGTAAGAATAATCAGGTTAAACAAAGTCGGGTCGGCCCGGGTGGACCACTGGGTGGTACGGTCCGTATTCAGTACTTTGCACCCCATGGCCCCTACTTCCGGATTCGCATCCACATAGGCCACGGATTTTTCCAGCACATCACCCAGCACAATAGTGTCAGAATTAAGCAGTAAAATGTGACGGCCGGTAGCCACATCAATAGCCAAATTATTAGCCGATGCGAAACCGGAGTTTACCGGATTGCGAATCAGTCGGACTTGCGGAAACTCTTTGGCGACCATATCGGCCGACCCATCACTGCTGGCGTTGTCCACCAGGATAATTTCGGCCTGCAAGGCCCCAAGATTGGCATAAACCGATTCGAGGCAGGCCCGCGTCATCGCGAGGGTGTTCCAACTGATGATGATGATCGAAATATCCATAGCAGCTCCTGTATACAATGACCCTGTGCCTGATTACATACAACGGCCGTGCCAAGAATTGCATTAGTACACTATTTAAGGGGTTTTGGTCGGATAATTCTTGCGCCGCGGAGCATTTGTAGCAATCTTCTCAATCTGACACACTCCCTGAACTCAGCCTGCTATACTCGGTGAATCATCTTGAAAACGGTTATTATGCGTCCCTTTACTTGGAGTACCGGATATGGGCTGGTTGATACTGTTACTGGCGGGTATATGCGAAGTTGGGTTTACCACCCTGATGAAGCTATCCGACAACTTTACCCGGCTATGGCCGACGGTTGGCTTTGCCGCGTGTGCTATTGCCAGTTTTTTACTGTTGTCATTTGCGCTTAAGACGATCCACCTGGGGACTGCTTATGCCGTATGGACCGGATTGGGTGCGTTTGGTACCGCCCTGATCGGAATCTGTTTCTTTGGCGAACCCTCCAACCCCATGCGTCTGGTGTTTCTGTTCGGACTCATTGCTATGATTATTGGACTAAAGTTTGTCAGCCCGCACTAACAATTTTGACGCAGTGTAGTGCTGATACTCAGTATCAATTGCAAATCCTCCTTGCAGCTACAGCCAAACATCCACTAATCTAGGGGAATTAGATGTTTTTTATGTGAGGTTGCCCACGAATGTCCGCAGCAAATACTTCCCCCCAACGCGATCGTCATCTGGTCTCCGGCCAGCATCAGGTCATTAAGGGCTTCAGAACCTGGTTTGACAACCATGGGGAGATGACCTGTGCAATTATCAGCGGGGTCTTACTGGCCGCAGCTTTTGTCTTAACCCTGATCTACGGCGATACCATCAGCATCACTCCCCCCAAGGGGACCCTGCCCAGTCTGCCCGAGGCTTATTACGCCTATCACACTATGGTGTATCTGGCCTTTGGTCTGGGGTTTTTCTTCGGGGCCGGGGAAGCTTGGGAGGCATTGCGTGAAGGCAAGCTCGACATCCATTTCCTGATGGTTGCCGGAGCCGTGGCTTCGATCTTTCTGGATGCGGAGATGGAAGGTGCGGTACTGCTGTTCCTGTTTACCCTGTCCGGGGCACTGGAACATTATGCCATGCAGCGCACCCATGCGGCTTTGGAATCACTCATGAAGTTATTCCCGAAAGAAGCCATATTGATTGACGCGGCCGGTCAGCAAACCACGGTTAAATTGACTGAATTGAAAATTGACGATCACATCTTGATTCGTCCCGGCGAAAATATTGCCGCCGACGGCATTGTAATCGAGGGTCGCTCCGCGATTGATGAATCGGCAATTACCGGCGAGTATCTCCCCCGGGAAAAGGGTGTGGGCGCGGAAGTCTTTGCCGGCACGCTGAATAATTCCGGCCGGCTGGTGGTCAAAGTCAGCAAATTGGCCGGCGATACCACGTTAGCCCGGATCATCCATCTGGTGACACAGGCCCGCGAAGAAAAGGCCCCAGTCGAGCAGTTGTTTGAGAAGATCGGCACGCCCTACACCATTGGCGTCCTGGTACTTAGCATAAGTTCGGCCCTGATTCTGCATTACTTTTTCGGTCTGCCATGGGTGGCACCCGAGGGATCGTCGCCCATTTCTGGAGCATTCTACCGGGCGATTACCCTGTTGATCGTGGCCTCCCCCTGTGCGCTCATCATCTCCACCCCCGTGGTGCTGCTGTCCGCAATCGCCACTTGTGCCCGGCGGGGTGTGGTACTCAAAGGTGGACGGCATTTGGAAAGTCTGGCCCAACTCAAAGCGTTGGTCTTTGATAAAACTGGCACCCTCACCACCGGGCAGGTCCGGCTCTCCGCCGTTGAGTTTGTGGACTCACGCCATGCCCCACTGCACTGCGATTGGCCTGCGGCAGGCACCGGAAAAGCCGAAGAAGACGAGAAGCCCGATACCACGGTCATGATGTCCAGCACCTTGCGGCAGGAATTTGCCACTGACATGGCCAAAGTAGAAGCCCAACTATGTGCCAAACGCGAGATTAAAATCGGTTGCACGGTACTACGTCATGGTGAACCTGATGTCGAGAAGTTACTGTTGAAAGTTGCGGCGGCTTTGGAAGTCAATTCCACCCACCCGTTGGCCAAAGCCGTAGTAAAAGCCGCCCACGAAGCCCAAATCAATATTCCTGCCGTGGAACAATTTGTTCAGGAGCCGGGCGTAGGCTTGCGCGGTGTAGTGGAAGGCGAGGCCGCCATTCTGGGCTCGCCCAACCTGCTGACCGGTTTATGTCAAACGCTGTCGGTCAACCGCCTGTGTAAACGGGTTCAAGAGATCGAAGCTCAGGGACAAACTGCAGTCGTGATTTACTACGGCGGGCTGGCCGGGGTACTGAGTTTCCAAGACACCCTGCGGCCCGAAGCCAAAGCCACCGTGGACCAACTGCACGCACTGGGCGTGCGTCCCTTGGTGATGCTGACCGGCGACCATCAAAAAGCTGCCGAAGGAGTGGCACAAGCCGTGGGTATTGATGAGGTTCGTGCCGAGCTGATGCCCCAGGACAAACTCAAACATGTCGAAGATTTGGTCGCCAAATACAAGGTTGTGGGCATGGTCGGCGATGGCATTAACGATGCCCCGGCCTTGGCCCGGGCTACCGTGGGTATTGCCATGGGCTCGATTGGTTCCGATGCGGCCATGCAGGCAGCGGATGTGGTCTTGCTCTCGGATCGCATCGAACGCCTGCCCTGGCTCATCCGTACGGCCCAGAAGTCGCGTCGGGTCATGATGCAAAATCTGATTTTCGCGATGTCGGTGATTCTGGTGCTGGCGGTCTTTACCGTGCTGGGCGAGGTTAAAATGTCGCTGGGTGTACTGGGCCACGAAGGCTCGACTGTACTGGTGGTGTTTAATGGTCTACGGTTGCTGATGAACCGTCAGAAAGACTAACCTAACCCCAACGAAAACCGTCACGGCCGGAGCATCGCCCAAGCCATACTTAACGATGCTGCCGACGTATGATCATGTCGAAGTTGTACACCATACTGCGATAGGCAAACCAGACCACCAGCACACTCAGCCCGGCGGCCAGCAGGCAGGACACGGCAAACAGAATCCGGCCCATCCACGCAGTGGAAGTGCCGAGTTCATAAATCATCCCGGAGCCAAAGGCGCTGGAGGCGAAGTCGTTGGGATTCAGCATGATGGATAATGCGGTCACGGGTGAGAACCCTGCCGTGAGCAGGCCAAACCAAGACGCATGATTGGACAGTGCAAATCCGCACATCCCAGCCAGCCCGGCCACCACCACAAGAATCCCCACACAGGCCATAATTGCCAGTAGGGTGCGGGAGATCTGCAAGGACAGGTGCAGACCCAGAATGCACGCCAGCGCTAACATCATCACGGTATAGACCGGCATCAGTACGATGGTTTCGATGTGGATCAGATCATCTCCAGGGGTGAACGCATCGGCGACATTCAAGATCACCACCGTCAAAGTCATAATCATGACAAAGGGCGTCAAAAAGCCGATCAGGCCACGCAACTTGCCCCAGAGGTAGTATTTGCTGGTAATCGGAGTAATCAGCAGGATATCCAGCGTTTGGCTTTCGCGTTCCTTGGTGACGGCCGTAGCCGCCGCATTGGCGGCGACCAGTACGGCAGCCGCAAATTCGGTCAGGATCAGCCCCACCGACCATTGCCGCACCTGTTCAACGGTCATATCACCCATGATATGTGAATACGCCAGCCACAATGCTCCGATTAACCCCAGGCCCAGTGTGAACCAACGCGCCAGCCCGCGGCCGGTCATACCGCCCCGGGTCATGGCCTCACGCCAGGCAATAGGATTGTGCCAGACCGAACGGGCTTTATGCTGGCTGCGTAGGAATTTTGTCAGGATTTTCTGCATCATTAAATCCCACGGACCGGTTTCTCCGATTTGCGCCAGGTACCGCAACAATATTGCGGCGGGAATGGTCATAAAAAGACTCAAGCCGACAGCCAACAAGACAAAGGCCAACGCGGGGTTGAGCAGGTACCACTGCACAAGACCAGGCAGGTTGGTCAGCGTTGCGGGATCGGGCACGGGATAGCTGGTCGGGGTAAGTACACTGGCGAGGGCTAAAAACGGGTGGATACCTGTCAGGTAGCTGGTGGTTCCGGTGGTCGAAGCCGCCTCAATGAACCACAGCCCAAGCAGGTAGACCACATTGGCGAGAAAAAACCAAAAGACCATTTTCCCGGTGCCCAACCGGAAAACTGCCAAAGATAGGGCCAATGCACCGGTGAACAAGGCCGACCCCAGTGCGATGGCAAAGGACATAAATATTGCCCAGCCGGTCACCCCCCCATAAAACAGGAGCAAAGCGAAGACTGGTACACCACTGAGCAATAGGGTTCCCACGAAATATAGCCGTGAAAACAATGTGCCTATCACAATTTGGCTATTACTCAAAGGGGTGGAGAGTAAAATATTATAGGTCCGGGCATCACGTTCCTGGGTGATGGCACCCGCAGTAAAAATGGGGGCCAGCAGACAGATCATGGTCAATTGCACAAACGAGGCCGCCCGGAATAATTGCGAGCCCTGCCGGGCCAGTTCGGTCATATCGGTTTGATTGATACTGAAGAGTTGCCCCCCGCCCACCACCAATACCAGTAGCCCCAGAT
>JBAXGE010000014.1:0-27658 GCA_037139555.1 Phycisphaerae bacterium | reverse complement strand
CCCGTCACGCGCGAACCCATCGCGGGCAGCGAGATCGCCCCGCCGCGGTCGCGCTGCAGCCGGCCATTTTCGGTCAGCCATTGGATGGCCGCCTCGAAATCCGCCGTATCTTTGGCAGTAATATTGAGCCGCAGCATTAAGTCCTGCTGCGTCACCGATTGATCCCCCAACTCCGCAAGTTGGTCAATTATTAATTCGACATACCGATCCGACACAGTCACCTCCCAAGGTTCCCCTAAAATTTATCTTTGCTTACTATAACCGCAAAGGCCCGCCAATTGATAGTAAAATCCGCATCCAGGAATTTATTAATCTCTTAACGTCCGGGAGCCCGGACCCCCAGAATCACCGCCCGGCTGGCCCCGGTCACACTGGGAACATTGGCAGGAATGCCGTCATGACTGGCCGCGGCCAGCAGGGCAAAGCTCAGGGCTTCCTTGGCGGCATTACGGATACCCAGATCATCAATTTTTAGCAGTTTGGTGGGCTGATGTTGATTCAGCGCCGCGTGCAGTTGCTCCATCAGGTAGGTATTTTCCGCCCCCCCGCCGCAGACGATCACCTCGGTGGGCCATTGGGGCAGATAACGGCTATACGCGTCCGCAATGGACCAGACGGTCAGCTGCGTAAGGGTGGCGATTAAATCCGGGGCTGAGATGGCTGGGAATTGCGCCAGGGCACGCTCGAGCAGCGCCGCGCCGAATTGCTCGCGCCCGGCGGACTTGGGCGGTGGCCGCTGAAAATAGGGGTCGGCACTGAGACTGGTGAATAGTTCCGCGTGGATACGGCCCTGCCGGGCCAACGCCCCGTTGCGATCATACCGCTGGGCATTCTGCGTCACGCGCTGCACGGCAGCGTCCATGAGCATATTGCCCGGGCCGGTATCAAAAGCGCACAAACTCGGGCGCGCACTGCGTTGTGGGAGCCAGGTGACATTGCCGATGCCGCCGATATTTTGCACGCAGCGGATATGCGTGGGGTGTTGCAGCAGCAGCGCATCGGTCCATGGCACAAGCGGCGCGCCCTGACCGCCCACGGCCATATCCGCCGGGCGAAAATCGCCGATCACCGGGATGCCCGTAAGCACGGCCAGCGTGGAGACACTGCCCAGTTGCAGCGTACAGCCGGGGGCGGGATTGCTGGCGGTGGGCGGCAGATGGCAGACGGTCTGGCCATGACTGCCGATGGCGGTGATGGCGGAAGCCGCCACGCCGGTGGTACGGAGCAATTCCGCCACGGCGTGGGCAAATTCGCGGGCGACCTGGTCATGCAGACGGCAGATTTGCTGGGTAGTCACCGTCGCGGGCGCCATCACGGCGAGTAATTCCGCCCGCAGGGCGTCCGGCCAGGGGTATTGGATATGCCCGCAAAGTTCGCTGGTGCCGGTAAGTAAATCACCATGACAGGCGACCAGGGCCGCATCAATGGCGTCCACACTGGTGCCGGACATCAGGCCGATAAAATAACGCGGCGTAGCCATGAGCGGGTTACCACTTCAAAGCGCGGCTGTCGAAAACAGGGCCATCGGTACACGTAAGTTTATACACCCAGTCGCTAGCGCCCGGCGGATAATACCGCACCACGCAACTCTGACAGGTGCCCATGCCGCAGGCCATGGGTTGTTCCAGCGAGACCTGACACACCACATTATGCTTGCGGGCCACCGCGGCGGTGGCTTTCATCATCGGCGTGGGGCCGCAGCAATACACCACCATATCCGCAGGCGTGAGTTTACCCGCCGCGAATTGGCCCGTGAGCCATTGCTCCAGCGCCTGGGTGACAAAGCCCTTCATCCCCATGCTGCCATCATCGGTGGTGATGACCGAGGGATAGCCCCAGTTGGCAAATTCGTGGGCATTCAGTACCGGGGCGCCATCGGCCCGGGCGGCCGGTTGGCACGAGCCCAACGTCAGGGGCAGCAATTCCGCCCGTTGGGCGCCGATAAAGGCGACCGCAGCGCGGCCCGCCGCGTGGGCATGCTTGGCCAGATAAAACATTGGCGGGATACCCACCCCTCCACCGACCAGCAGGGCAACTTTGGCGTCCGCAGGCAGGGCAAAGCCCTTACCCAGCGGCCCGAGCACCGAAACCTCCGCGCCGGGGAGCAGTGTTTCCAGATAATGCGTGCCCTTGCCCACCACGCGGTAGATGAGATCAATTTCCACCCCCCCGCCGGGCAGCCGACGGTCATCGGCCAGCGAAAACGGCCGGCGCAGAAAGGCGGTAGATTGAGATTATCCACATCCTGCAAAATCAGCGGACCTTTAGCCTGTGCTGGGGGCCAGGCAATTTCGTGATACGACGGGCCGGGGTCGGCGGAATGCTGACGGCAATCCACCTGCACAAACTGCCCCGGCACGGTGGCAGGGAACCCGGCCAAGGTCAGCGTCAGCCGGTAATGCTCGACACAAATGCGCACATTCTGCTGCACACGGGCCAGATAGATGCCGCGTAGCGAGGCCTGCGGAGACGATTGGGTTGGCGAACTGACCATCGGGGTATCCTTGGTAGACTTTATATGGTGACAATGTAGCGGTTTTGGGGGAGAAAACCAACTGGGGGCCGGGGGGAAGGGGGAACCACAGATGGACACGGATGAACACAGATAAGATTCGCGTTGGCGGGTGCGTGGGTTGTCGAACTAGCCCTAATCGTGTCGGCCCGGCAAACGCACGAACTGTAATAGCCAACCAAGGACCACGATAACTGCGACCAGTGCGGGCAGTATTAAATACAACATGCCGGCCATTTCGTCTAATTGCGGGTTCACCGCCATAGCGCCGATCACGGCCGATTCCATGACGACCCAATGGACCAGCCCCGTAGCGACACTAACCCGCCCACAGTACCTAATGAGAACGCCGTAGGCCAGGGCCACTCCGACAAGTCCAACCAGTGCGGCGCTGAGGTTGCCATCACTGCCCCGGCTGCACCCATAGGCCAAAAATCCGGCGACCAAAGCTACCGGCCAGATCCATAGATAAGCAATGGCTGGTTTTGACTGAGTTACCATACGCTCCTCCCAAAGCCTGCCGAGTGCCAAGTGACGCCGAAAAAGATTATATCATCCTACATCCGCCGGAACAGGAACGATGGCACGCTACGAGGGGAAACGGCACAGGATGCCCTACTTATATTTGGGGTCACACCTATGGCGTAATTGTGAATATAGGCCCTTCCGCCCTCCATTTATCTGTGTTCATCCGTGTTTATCTGTGGTTTCACCTCCCCAGTTTATTTCCCCCCACTCTATCGGCTACAATGCCTCGCCATGAAAGACATTATTATCGGTATTGATCTGGGTACGACGAATTCGCTGGTGGCGTTTTGTGACGCGGCGGGGCCGCACTGTTTGCATCCCGGGCAACGGCAGGTGGCCGGGGCGCCGGATGAGACGGCGGAGCAACTGTCGCCGTTGGTGCCGTCGGTGGTGCATTTCCGGGCGGATGGGACGCGGCTGGTGGGCGCGGAGGCCCGGAAGCTGTCGGTGTTTTACCCGTTGGAAACGGTCTATTCGATCAAGCGGCTGATGGGCGTGGGCTGGCAGGAAGCCCAGAAGGAACAGCCGTTTTTACCCTATGTCATTACGCCGGGGGCGGATAAGGATATTGTGCAGGTGCAGGTGCACGGGCAGGCGTATACGCCGCAGGAAATCTCGGCGCTGATTTTGCGCGAGGTCAAACGCCGGGCCGATGCCTACTTTGGCTGCGATGTCCGCAAGGCTGTGATTACCGTGCCGGCCTATTTTGATGACAGCCAGCGCCAGGCCACGCGTGATGCGGGGCGGATTGCGGGGCTGGAAGTCATGCGCATCGTCAACGAACCCACCGCCGCGGCCTTGGCCTATGGGCTGGGCATCACCCAACCCACCGGCACGGTGGCGGTGTATGATCTGGGCGGGGGTACGTTTGATATCTCGATTATGAGCATCGAAAACGGCGTCTTTCAGACGCTGGCCACGCATGGCGATACGCATCTGGGCGGGGATGACTTTGACCGCGAAATCATCGGCCTGATCCAGCGCGAAATCCGCAGCGTCTATGGCACGGAACTGCAGTTCCCCCCCAACACCCAGCAGGCGCTGCGGGAATTTGCGGAAGCCACCAAAATCCGGCTCTCCACCGAGGCCAGCGCGAAAATTGAGATTGATCTGGGCCAGGGCCGCGTGTATCAGCGCACGCTGACACGGACAGAATTCGAGGCCCTATGTATGAAACATGTGGCCGAGACTTTGGATCATTGCCGTACGGCGCTAAAGTTGGCGGGCAAGAAACCCGCGGACATTGATCAGGTGGTCATGGTGGGCGGGATGACGCGTATGCCGCTGGTGCTGAAAGAGGTGGAAGGCTTGTTTGGCCGTCCCCCCTATACGGCTGTGAATCCTGATGAAGTGGTGGCACTCGGCGCGGCGGTGCAGGCGAGTATTCTCGCCGGGGTGCGGCGCGATGTGCTGCTGCTGGATGTGGTGCCGTTGAGTCTGGGTGTGGAAACCATGGGCGGCGCGGTGGGCAAATTGATCATGGCCAATACCCGCATCCCCTGTGCGGCCAGCGAGATGTTTACCACCTATGCCGAAGGCCAAACGGCGGTCAAGATTCATGTGCTGCAAGGGGAACGTGAACTGGCGGCAAATTGCCGGTCGCTGGGCCAGTTCGAATTGCGCGGTCTGCCGCCCATGCCGGCGGGACTGCCGAAAATCCGCGTGCAATTTCTGGTGGATGCCAATGGGATTTTGAATGTGTCCGCACGCGAGGAACGCAGCGGCGCGACGGCTTCGATTCAGGTCATCCCCACCCACGGGCTGACGGCGGATCAGGTGCAGGCCATGACCGAGGCCAGTGTGACCCATGCCCGCGAAGACATGCTGAATCACCGGCTGATTGATCTGCGTAATCAGGTGGAGCTGGATACCCGCAGCATCCGCAAGGCGGTGCAATCCGTCGGGGCACAATTACCGCCGGAACAGTTGGCGGAGATTACCGCGGCCCTGGCCAGTCTGGATCAGGTAGCGCGGCAGGATGATCCCGATGCCATCTGGGCGGCGCTGGAACGCGTGAACCGCATGACGGTGCATTTGGCGGAACTGGCGATCAAGAAATCGTTGCAGGGATAATTCCCAACAGACTCAGTGCTTAAAGTGGCGCTGGCCGACGAAGACCATCGTGGCGCCGAGGCGGTTGCACAGGTCAATGGTGTCCTGATCTTTCTTGGACCCGCCGGGCTGGACGATGCCGGTCACACCGGCCGAGAGCAGAATTTCCGGGCCATCGGCAAAGGGGAAGAACGCATCAGAACCAATCACCGCGCCGGGCAATTGGGCTTTGTGCCCATTGTGGGCGACCAGTTCGATGGCCAGGCGCGAGCTGGTCACGCGCGACATCTGGCCTGCGCCAGCACCCAATAATTGCCCACCCTTGGCCACGGCCACGGCGTTACTCTTGATATGTTTGGTCACCAGCCACACAAAGCCCAGATCGGCCCATTCGGCTTCGCTGGGTTGGCGCTGGGTGACGACCTGCACACTGGCGCGGTCGAAACCGCCCAGATCGGTTTGCTGCACCAGCATGCCGCCGGTGACGCTGTGATAATGCAGGGCCGGGCGGTGCGCGCCCAGCGGGCCGGTAGCCAGAATCCGGCAGTCTTTCCAGCGGCTTTGCAGCAGTTGCAGCGCGGCGGGAGTATAGCCGGGGGCAATCAGCACTTCCAGAAAACGCTTGCCGGTAACGATCCGCGTGGCGGTCTCTTCATCCACATCGCGATTCAGGGCCACAATGCCCCCGAACGCGGCCACGGCATCGCCGGCGTAGGCCAGATCAAATGCCTCCGCCAAGGTACCCGCGACCGCACAGCCGCAGGGGTTGGTATGTTTGATGACAGCTGCGGCGGGACGGTCGAACTCGCGGACCAGTTCAATGGACGCTTCGGCGTCGAGAATGTTGATATAGCTCAGCGCCTTGCCGTGCAGTTGCTGGGCGGTGGCCACACCGGGGACGGTGGGGTTCTGGGCATAGAACGCGGCGAGTTGGTGGGGATTTTCGCCGTAGCGCAGGGTCTGCACACGCGTCAGCCGGGGTGTGAGATAGGGCGTTAGTCCGGCCACTTCCGCGGGTTCGGGACTGGTGGCGTTGACGCTCTGGGCCAGATAGGGCCAGATGGCCGCATCGTAACGGGCCGTGGTGCAATAGGCTTCCATGGCCAGCCGGCGGCGGAAGGTGTAATTGGTCTGGCCCTGCTGGGTGGCCAGTTGGTTCAAGAAATCGGCATATTGGTCGGCCTGGGTCAGCACGGCGACACTGCGGTGATTCTTGGCCGCCGAACGGATCATGCTCGGGCCGCCGATGTCAATATTTTCGATGGCTTCGGCAAACGTGCAATCGGGCTTGGCGACGGTTTGTTCAAACGGGTACAGGTTCACAATCACCAGATCAATGGGGGTGATCTGATGGGCGGTCATCGCGGCGACATGTTCGGGATGATCGCGCAGGCCCAGCAGCGCACCGTGGACCAGCGGATGCAGCGTCTTGACCCGGCCATCCATCATTTCGGGAAAGCCAGTGACCTCGGAAATATCCGCCACGGTCAAGCCCGCCTGACGCAGCGCCTTGCAGGTGCCACCGGTGGAAATTAGCGCCACGCCATATTGGCGTTGCAACGTGGTGGCGAGTTCGACGATACCGTTTTTATCGGAAACGCTGATCAGGGCGCGTTTGATAGAGACCAGATCAACTTCGGGCATTTCGCTGGGAGCATGCGGCATGGGAATACTACTTTCATCCGGAAAATAAACGCGGGCCGGAGTTTGCACCCAAGCCCGCGGGGTAACTTAGCTGGTTAAATCACGCCAACCATTAACGCGTCGAGAACGCATACACACGCCCCGTGGGCGCGATGGTGTAAATGATGCCCTCTTCGGAATTTCCAAAAACAAACATTCCGGCAATACCGGGCAAGGTGGCCTTGGCACTGACCTGGCCGGTTATCAAATCCACGGCCACGATATCGTTGGCCTCGTTCTGGCAATAGGCGCGATCAGAGGCCGTCATGATAATCTTGGTGATGCCGGGGGTGAACCACTTGATTTCCCCGCCACGCTGGCCGGGGGTGACCCCATAGAGGCCCTTGCCGGAACCAACCTGCAGGATTACGCCGGGCGCGATGCGGGGGGGCTGATCAAGTTTGCCATCAAGCCGGACTTCCCAGGACAAATTCCCGGTGATCACATCGAAGCAATAGAGTTTACGATCCAGCGAGGGCACCAGCAGCAAGGTGCCGGTACTGTCGGCGGTGGCCGAGGCAGCGCCCTCGCCGGTCACGCGCCGTTGCCAGCCAGTCCCGCCCTTGTCGCTGTTGGTGCGCCAGATCAAGCCTTTGCTGCTGACTGCGGTGATATTGCCGGGGGTGACAGTCACCGGATTGGTAAAGGTGTCTTTGGGCGACCAGATCGTCCATTTGGGCCGGGCGAAAATATTCACATGCAGACAGTGTAAATAATCCGCCGCCCCGCCGACAAATAACGAGTCGCCGGCCACCACGGGATCGCTGGCGGCGGCAAATTCAAAATTCTCTTGTTTGTTGATGGCGCCCGTTTGGACATCCACTTTCCACGCCTGAACCTGATTGATCACAATCAGAGACTTCTTGCTGTCGGTCAGCGCGGGCTTGAGCAGCTTGAAACGTTTGTCGGTGAATTCGGTCCGCCATTGGATCGTGCCCGCTTTGGCATTCAGCGCCACGAGTGTGGTGCCCGAGGTGGAGACCACGACCTGTTCGCCCAAACGCCAGGCATTGATCACATGCTCGCCGCCCTGCTCATCCAAAGCCACCAGGCGGCTCCAGAGCGGTTTGAAGTTCATTTGCCCTTCCACGATGGGGGTTATTTCGGCGGGGGCAACGGGGGCCTGCTGACAGCCTGAGGGCAGGGTCATTAGCACCGCCGCCATAAGGAGACCGCCGGTGGACCCAATACCCCAACGCTGGAACGTCTGCTTCCATGAAGCCATAAATCAACTCCTTGCGTACCAATTGCTCAGTGCGACTTGCCAACTTGCGAATCGTGAATGTCAATCTTACTGGCAACTGGGAAATGGTCAACTGTGCGGGCGGGTAGAATTAGTCAATTCTTCGGGTTTAGGGTCATCCGCCAAGGTAAAATTAGCAGCATCAGCCCCATTCCCAGCCCACCCAACACCTGCATAGCCCCTCCCCACCAGACTTTGGGCCATACCCCGCCCAGCATCAGCAGGATGCCTGAAATCAGCATAATCGTCACGGGTAAGGCCAGCGTACGGGGCGAATTCTGGGCATAGCAGTACCCCACCAAACCTCCCCCCAGCAGCCACGGGAATACCCATAAGGCCCAACTCGTCCGCCAAAGCGTATCCATAACCGGGTCGAGCGGTTGATTTTGCAGACTGTGCCAAAGTAACCCGCTCAAACCAATCACCAACGCCACCCCACTAGCTGCCCAGAGCGTATGATCCGCCCGACGACCAATTTTCAGGCCCCGCAGGCCATTCAGACCCAGTACCATCAGTCCCACCGCCAATAGGAGAAATGCCACCCCCAGCGTGGCAAGTATGCCCGTCTGCCCTAACATTCCCAGCAATCCCAGATTCAGCAGCACCAGCGCCACCAGAAAGGCCCGGGGCATGGGCCGCTGGATCGGTAGCCACTCGGCCAGCCCGCGCATCGCGGCAGCCCCCAGCCAATGCAGCACCACCGCCACAGCCGACAGTTTAAACAGCAGTGCCCGTTGGCTTTGCGCAAGAAATTCCAACTCGAAATGACGATAATGCAAACCCAACTGGACCAGCCCCGCCAACACCAACCACTGGCCGGTGCCGATCAGATACAGATCGGAGATGTGAATTTGCTTCCGGGCCACCACCCGCGCCAGGACACGCCAGGTCAGCAAGACCGCCCCCAGAGTTACCAAACCCCCTGCACCCAATTGCAGGCCATTATGCAGGTGTACCGCCGTACCGACATACCAACTCAGCCAACCTGCCCCCAGAATACTCAGACTCCCCAGAACTGCGCCCAGATAAGCCAAACGTGCCAGCCTGCGTTGGAGCGAGGTGGGACTATCCAAGCCCTGTACCAGGCCAAATCCCAGCAAGAGTATGGGCAGTACCAGTTGATACCAAAATTGCGTTGGGACCAATAAACGCATGTAAGCGTTTTGGGGGCCGGCACTCAGCCACCCCAGCGTGATCAGCAGCGCCAGCCCCATTAACAGCAGGGCCAGCACACACCGTAAGGTGCCGGTATAAAGTTGGCGATCACGGACATCGGCCAAAGCCTGAACTGCGGGGCGGGGGATTTGCGTCATAGGTGACCAGTCACATTTCCATGGAATCACAGCGTATGGGAGTTTGATTTCGGCGGGGCATCCGTGCTCCCCGCCGTGCTGCGGATCAGATACGAAGGCCGGTCCATCACACGAGTATACATTCGCGCCACATATTCACCGATGATGCCCAGCGCCAACAATTGCGCCCCGGAAAATATCGCCACCGCTGAAGCCATGAAGGTAAAGCCCACCGGCAATTGATTGGGATCGTAAAAAAAGAAATATTTCACCATGACCCAGACAAACAAGATCGCCCCGAAGCCAGCCAACAATACCCCCATCACACTGGCCAGTTGCAGCGGAAACACCGAAAAGCCGGTCATCATATTGGCCGTGTGCAGAATGAGCATCCGCAAGGTATAGGTGCTGCGCCCAGCCTTGCGCTGGTCATGACGAACCTTGACCACGCCAAACCGGCTGGTGCCCCAGGTCAGCAGGGCATCAATGGAAACAAAATACGCGCGATAATCGGCAAAGGCATCGCGCAAGTGCGTGCGCAAGATGCGGAAAGGACCGATATTGGTGGCTCCGCGCGTGCCCATGGCCTTCTGGAGCATGATTTTGGTCACTTGTGTGGCGACAGCTTTGAACAGTCCGTGGTTGTAGAATTCCGGCCGGCCATAAACCACATCATACCCCTCGCGCAGCGTGGCCAACAGTTTGGGGATTTCTTCGGGCGGGTGCTGCAGATCATCATCCATGGTCACACAGTATTCATAACGGGCAGCGCGGATACCCGCAAGCACCGCATTATGCTGACCGCTGTTGCGCATGAAATTAAGGCCGCGCAGTTGCGGGTGCCCATGCGTCAGCGCCGTCACCGTTTCCCAGGTGTTATCGGCGCTGGCATCATTGATAAATATTACTTCGTAATCCAACCCCAGCGTAGCCAGCACGGCCTGAAGGCGCTGCCATAATTCCGGCAGTGTGGCGCTGCAATTGAATACCGGGATGACCACGGAGAGTCCCGGCGGGAGCTGGGAGGTACGAGAATATGCGTCAGATGACATCGTGGAAGCAGGCTCCTAAGCAGAGTTAACCGGTTAGTTTAACCGCTGGAGGCAAAATCGGCATCCTGCCCCGGAGTTAAACTCCCACGGCACTCCATCAAGGTATTTTGACCACGGTACCCGCATCGCCCGATTTGAGTTTCTTGCTGGTATCCACGACCAACAGTCCGGTGGCATCCACACTCACGGCATAGACCGCCAAGGGGCCGCGGGCGGGATTCTCCTCAGCATTGGGATCCACCGCGCCCGTCAACAGGAAATGCGCCCCGTGACAGGGACAGATCAACAGAGATTTGCTGCGTGGCAGCGCCACAGCACACCCCTTGTGCGTGCAGCGGGTGTCCACGGCATACACATCCTTACCCACCCGGGTGAGGATAAAGCCATCCTTGCTGTGGGAGTCATCGCCTTTATCGGCAGCCAGAGCATCTGGTTTCAAGGTGGTAGTAATGGGACCCTTCACGGTGGGCGTAGCCGAAGGGAATGACACCTGCGCATTTAGAATAGGCAGGGAGATTCCCAGCGTAACGGCCCCGGCAATAAATTCACGGCGGGTGGCCTGTGGTTCGGACATTTTGTGTGTCTCCAATCGAAAAATATTGCGAAATTATAGGCCGGTGCGCTGCGGTCCTCTGCTGGGGTACACAAACTTTAATCCTGCGTCCACAACACATCCGGCACCCCCTCCATATGATTGGCCCAACGGGCCAGCACAAAAAGCAGGTCTCCGAGACGATTAACATAGGTCAGTGCGTAAGGATTGATCGTTTCCTGGGCCGCCAGTGGCACCAGCCAGCGTTCCGCCCGCCGACACACCGTGCGGGCCACGTTGATATGCGCTGCACACGTGCTCCCGCCGGGGAGAATAAAATTGGCCAGCGGGGGTAATTGCTCCGTGAGTCGGTCCATCGTGGCTTCCATCCACACGATCCGCTCGGGTTGAACCCGTTTGATACGGGCTTCGTTATCGCTCCCATGCGGCGTGGCCAGATCCGCCCCCAGCGTAAAAAGTTGGTGCATCAGGTCATTGAGCAGCGCGGCGAGCGCCGGATGGGTGCAAACCCCGGCGGCCAGCCCCAAGTGGGCATTGGCTTCGTCTATGGTGCCGTAGGTTTCAATTCGCAGGTGATCTTTGCGAACCCGTGAGCCATCAAAGAGCCCGGTGGTGCCATCATCACCTGTTTTGGTATAAATTCGCATACAAGTAAACTCCCGATCTGGCCGATACGACGAACGTGTGGATTTTAACACGGCGCGACGGCATTAACCGGCGCGCCTGTATAATAGGCGAAGGCCCGAGAAGCTGAGAACTTGCTGCATGAATAATTCCCAAAAGTCTGTGCCTTCGCCCCGGTTGGTGTTGCTGTATGGCGGGACGTTTGATCCCCCCCATTACGGGCATATCACCACCGCGCTGGCCGCACGCCAGGAATTGGGGGCCGATTTACTAATTTATGTCCCGGCCCGGCGCAATCCGCATAAAACCCACAGCCCGGTGGCGGCGGACGCCCACCGGGTGACCATGCTGAAGCTAATGCTCGGAACCGACCCTCAGACCTGCATCTCGGATTTTCATCTGCGGGCTGCCGGGGCGAGTTATACCAGTGACCTTTACGACCATATCCACGCAACCTATCCAGCGGCCAAAATCGCCATTCTGATTGGAGCCGATCAACTCGGGGCCCTACCCACATGGCACCGCTTTGCGGATTATTGCCACAAAGTTATATGGGCGGTGTTACCCCGGCCGGGATATACGCTTGAAAATACCACGCAAGCCACGGCCAAACATACACTTAGGGAATTAGACGTGAAATTATTACAAACCCCGCCGGAAATTGCCGTAAGTTCGCGCGAATTGCGGGAAAAATTTTCCCATAACAATTTTATCATCGGCCCGGAAATATCCCCCGCCGTGGTGCGTTATATTCAAACCCACAAGCTTTATGTCTGCACATAATGGACAATTAAGTATGAATATGGTAAAAAGCCCGCAGATCGGCGTTTAAACGTTGAATGAGAGCATGAGCGAGAGACCTGGCCGCGGTTGTAAACACGGCAGAGAGGCGTTGGGTGCGGAGTGCGATTGGCCTGCGATACTTGCGGAACCGAGTTTTTACTCGGGCCGTCCGCCCCAGGGGGCGCCATTAAATGCCCAAAATGTGGCGATATGGTGCCAATCCCAGCCTCGCTGTTGTTGGTCATAGATGACAGCGCGGCGAAGTCGGTTGCACCAGTTGGTCCCCCGAGCGCGCTATTTCGCCCCCCCTCGGAGCACCCTCAGCCGTTATCTTCGGTCAAGCACACCACCCCACAGGAATGGCCGACGTTTGACGCTATGCAAAAAGCCGCCCGCCCCGATGGGTTGCCCACCGCTAAACGTTTTAAGCCTATTACTGCTTTCCCCACCCCCGCAGCACATGACGCCCCGGCGGAGCCACACGCGACGGCGGCTCCGGATATCGTGTATGACGTGGAGGATGATGTGATTGCGGAGTTGGTCAACCCGGCTCCCGCCCGACTCGGCACCAAACGGCGCGGCCGACGCATGTCCTACCGCCCACGCCGGGCTTCGGGTATCCCCTTGGGTGCGGTGTTCTTTATCGCACTTATGTGTCTGATCATCGGCGGTGCCGTGGCGTGGTTTGTCATCAATCCAGCTTACCGCGATAAACTCTCCGCACTGTGGATGGGGACACCTGAAACCCAGCCTGCGAATATCAAGCGTAAAGCCGGTATGAGCCGGGAAGTTCCCCCGCCTCCCACGGTATCAACCAGCGCGGGCCTGCGTAATCCGACGATCAAAACCCCCGCGACGTCCACCGAAGAACCGGTGGACGTGGATAAGCCCAGTATCCCTTCGTTATAGATAATTTTTCGCCGTTGAGATATTTTTCCACTTAGTACTGGAATTATCCCCCGCCCGGGGTTAACCTTACGGTATCTTTGGGAAGGAATTTTGACATGTCCCAGTGCCGTATAGCGCAGCGTGGTTGGAATCAATGTGCCTTGATGGGTGCGGTCGTAATGGCATTGCTGGCCGCCAGCCTGCCCGCCGCCACTGTGGACAGTGATCCCACTCCTGCCACCCAGACGGAGAGTCTGCAGATTCGCCAGCTGCGCGTAGGTCGGTATGTGGGTCCCCTGCAACCCGGCCAAATGCGTCATGCGATTTGCTGGGAATTTCAGGGCGGTACTTGGAAAGGCCAGAATCTGGAAGGCTTGACTTGTGTCTTGGTCCAGCGGATGGGCAAAACGCCCAGCAATAATCAAACAGTATTGTATGTGTCTTTGATGGGTACCCCCGAACAACGTCTGGCCGCCACCGATGCGGTTATGTCTATTTACGGCGACCAACTCAGCACCATGATGCGGCACGATTTGCGGACCGAACCCGCCGCCATCACTCTGGAACAGGCCGATGATCAATCGGTGGTGCTGCATTTGGCTCCCTTGCTGTAACCGGCAGTCCGTGGTTGGGAACGTTTTTTTTACTTTTTATACGATGTGCTATAATACCCACGGATATTGTAGTCTTTTACGTGAGGTAGCAACGATGAAACGTGTAATGTGTATGACGTTGGCTTTGGCGGGTTTGACCTTGGGTTTGGGCGCTTGCTCGGATAAAGCAGACCCCAACGTGCCGTCGGTGACGTTGGTGGCCGCAGTGAACAGTCCCATCGTGGATGTGCCGGTCCCGGCGGGCTGGCAGTTGGATACCAGCACCGCCCGCGCGGAATCACTCTTTACCACCAACCAGCGCCGGGTCAACCACACCTATCGTGGCGACGATTCTCCGCTGGTAGTGGTGCGTTTCTACAAGGATAAACTGCCCACCAAGGGCTGGCAGTCGGTATCCCAGATTCAAGATGGCGAGGCCATCATCATGAAGTACGTGAAAGCAGGCGAAAACCTGACCGTCACCGTTGGCGAAGGTTCGTTCTGGTCCTTCAAGTTCAGCAATTCGGTCAATGTGGAAATCAATCCCGACCCGCAGAAACTGGCAACTCCGAAGTAAGCTTCGCCCCCTAGTACCCCCTGAAACCACGAAGGCATCCCATGCGGGATGCCTTTTTTATTCTGCTTGCAATCCGCCTATGTTTGTATTATGTTAGGTTTACCGTACGGAGACCTAACATGGGCAAGTATCTTTTCGTAGACATGAACAGTTTTTTCGCCAGCGTGGAACAGCAGGAACGCCCCGAACTGCGGGGGCGGCCGGTGGGGATTTTGCCCACGCTGGTCGAGACCACCGGCTGCATTGCGGCCAGCTATGAGGCCAAGGCGCTGGGCATCAAGACCGGCACCTCAGTCCGCGAGGCCCGGCAACGCTGCCCTTCCATCGCGCTGGTCGAGGCCCGGCCCGAAGTGTACGTGCAGTACCACGAAAAAATTATCGCCGCAGTCGAACAGTGCCTGCACGTGGACAAGGTATGCTCCATTGATGAAATGTACGGGCGTTTGCTGGGGGAAGAATGCCAACCTGAAGCCGCCCGGACGATCGCCCTGCGGGTGAAGGCCACCATCTACCACGAGGTGGGCACGTACATCCGTTGTTCGATCGGAATTGCCCCCAATCCCTGGCTGGCCAAAATTGCCTCCGACATGCAAAAGCCTGATGGCCTGACCATGCTTCAACTGGCCGATTTACCCGGCAAACTGGAACCCTTGAAGCTCACCGATCTGCCGGGTATCGCCACCAATATGCAGCGCCGGCTGGCGTTGCAGCGCGTTCATACCGTGTTGCAACTGTGGCAACTCGACGAGGCGCAAATGATCCGGCTCATGAACAGCCGCGTGGTGGGGATACGCTGGTGGCACCGTTTGCATGGTTATGATCTGCCCGAGCCCACCACCCACCGACGGTCGTTGAGCCAGTCCCATGTGCTGCCGCCGGAACTGCGCACCACGGAGGGCGCTTATGGCGTACTGGTGCGGCTGATTCATAAAGCGGCGGCACGCCTGCGGCGGATTGAGTATCGTGCGGAACAATTGCATGTCTATATGGACCATCGCGACGGGCCGCAATGGTATCGGCGGGTACCGCTGGGACTGTGCGGCGATACGCTGACCATGCTGGAAGCGCTCGGGCAGGCCTGGCGTGAACATCCCCCGTGGGCGCCGCTCAAGGTAGGTGTGGTGCTGGCCCCGTTGGTCGCCCCCGGCGGCGCCACCCTGCCGCTATTCCCCCAGCAGACCCGGCGCGATCTGCTGGCGGCGACCATGGACCAACTGGACCGACAATATGGCCGCCACTGTGTCTATTTCGCGGGCATGCACAACGCCCGCCAGGCGGCCCCAACGCGAATTTCGTTTACGCAAATTCCGACGGATGATGAATTTTAGCTTGCTTCAAATCGAGCCGAATAACACCCATCGAACCCAAATTACACCGCGTCAGGTATAAACTCGGGAATTTCTTTATTATCCCAGCCCACCCGGCTGCCCACGGGGAAATTTGCGGCCTGATAGCGTTCTTGGGGGAGCTTTACGGTAACGGGATAGCCGACTTGCACGGTCAGGGAATTGGTCTCGGGATGAACCTGCAGGACCTGGCCCTGCATCCGCCGGGGGCGACCGACCAGCGGCTCAATGTAATTGCCCCCCAGATCCACCCGTTCGGCCTTCCAGGCCACAGCCTGAACCGTGCCGATGGTGGTTTGACCCGGGGCGGGCAACTGGGCGGCGGTTCGGCAACGAAACGTGGTTTCATAATTGCTTACGCCGGCTTTTAAGGTGACCAAATCACCGATAATCTGTTGGACCTGAAACTTTGCCATAATCTGCGTCTCCTTGGGTAGGCATATTGTAGAGGGGGTGAGGTGGAAATGTCACTTCCGGGGGTAAAGTTACCCCGGATCAAGGTCACGCTTTGTCAGTATATCGGATGGATAATAAGATCGGCGGAAGTCAAGCAAAATCCGGCACGAACAAATTGTTAGCGCCAAATGCAGAAAATCTTGACAGCAGCCCAAAGTCGTCATATGTTTGCTGTCTGGTGAGTCCGTCGTGCCGGGAGTTGCTTGGTGCGGTTGTGGGCTTATCCGGGTTTCGGGGTCATGATGCCACGAGGCAAAGTAGCGCCGGAGCTTGGGAATGCGTGTTGGAAATGTTGCAGGGACGTCGCCGGTGGCAGCCGGTTATAAATTTTGCAGTAATACAATGACGGGCTTTGTACCATGAGCATGGATGCATCTCACCAGACCGCAGGAACGTGCCGGAACATTGGTTTCGGGTCGGAATTCCGGGTCTTGTAAAAGTTATGCCGGGAAATTTTTCGGGGACACGCCCAAGGGGTGTTCCGGAGCTTAAGTATGCCTTCATTTGAATCCGTTAATCATGCGCGACAGGTTTGGCAAGAAGTCTTGGCCTACCTGCGGCAGTGTCAGTCCGCACTGGTGCGCGCCTGGTTCGACAGTCTCAGCCCGGAAAGTCTCGAGGGTGGCACCCTCACCGTGCGCGCCCAAACGCCGATTCAACAGCACTATCTGGTGACCAAGTGCCGGGATGTTTTTAATGAAGCCGCGCAAGCCGTCACCGGCAATCTGCTGACGGTCAACTTTGTCTGTGACGGCGCGGCCGGCGGAGACTTGCTGCGCTTTGGTGACAATTTTGATGAAGTCATTCTTTCGCCCGATTACGTCTACGACAATTTCGTCAATGGCCCCTGCAATGACATGGCCTGGACCACCAGCCAGGCCGTATGCGAACGCCCCGGGATTGCTTATAACCCGCTGTTCATCCACGGGTCCTGTGGGTTGGGCAAAACGCATTTGTTGCAGGCCACCTGTCAGGAATTGCTGCGGCGCGACCCGCAGCGCCGCATTCTGTATCTGAGCTGCGACTCGTTCCGCAATCACTTCATGGAATCGGTCCGTAACAATCAGATGGCGGAGTTCCGGCACCGCTACCGCGAGGTAGATGTGTTGGTCATTGATGATATTCACTTTTTGGCCAAGTGGGACCGCACGCAGGAAGAATTTTTCCATACGTTCAATGCCCTGTTCCAGCGCAACAAGCAGATCATTCTGAGTTCCGATTGCCCGCCGTGGGAAATACCCGCCCTGGAAGATCGGCTGATCAGCCGCTTCGGCAGTGGTATGGTGGCCCAGGTGGACAAGCCCGACTTTGAAACCCGCGTAGCCATCGTGGCCATGAAGGCCCGCCTGCGTGGCACTCCCCTGCCACAGGATGTGGTGGAATACATCGCGCGCAAGATTGACACCAATATCCGCGAGCTGGAAGGCGCGCTGACGCGCGTGCAGGGCTATGCCATGCTGCACGGAGGGCGCTACGACCTGACGCTGGCCCGGGCCGCATTGGGCGATGTGCATTCCAACGTCCGGCGGACCCTGACCATGCAGGAAATCGCCGATCTGGTGGCGGGTTATTACAAAGTCCGGCTGTCGGATTTACAGGGCAAGCGGCGTCTGCGGAGCGTGGCGTATCCGCGTCAGGTCACCATGTATCTGGCCCGGCATTTCACCGATTACTCCCTGACCGAAATCGGGGCCTATCTGGGTGGCCGCGACCATACCACCATCATCCACGGCGTCCGCGCTGTGGACAACGACCGCAGCACCAACAGCAAGGTGGATGCGGAAGTCGCCCGGCTGGAACAGATGCTCAAAGACACCACCCGGTCGGCGGCGGGATAAGGCCCCCTTACTGGCATCCCCTACCATCCCTCGTTATCATAGAGTCTTGCGCTCGAGCCCACCCATGCCGTGCAGGACAATCCAGTCTTGTGGCTCAGGGTCGGCGGGCCTTTTTGTACGGAGATCACCATGGCCGACACCCCCAATACCGCAACCAAAATGGAAAAGCTCGTGGCCCTGTGCAAACGGCGCGGCTTTATCTTTCAATCGTCGGAAATCTACGGCGGGATCAATGGCTTCTGGGACTACGGCCCGCTGGGCGTGGAACTGAAACGCAATCTGAAGGATGCCTGGTGGCAGGATATCGTGCGTTGTCCCGGTGTGGGCCCCGATGGCAACCCCATTGACATGGTCGGTCTGGATTGCACCATTATTATGCACCCGAAAGTATGGGTGGCCAGTGGCCATGCCGCGACGTTCGCCGATCCGATGGTGGACGACCGTGAAACCAAACAGCGTTACCGCTACGACCATGTGATGTGCTACACGCACCCCGCAGGCGATGCCACCGCCCCGATCTTCGCGTTTCTGCCCGACTCCCCCAGCGAAGCTAAACGAAAAAAAGAGGCTATTAAAAAATTTGGCGCTGAACCGTTGGTGCTGCCTTATACCAGCTTCAAAGATGCCGCAACGCTGGCGCGGGTGTTCGCACCCGAAGCCACGCAGGCTGGCACGTTGACCGAACCACGGCAATTCAACCTGATGTTTGAAAGCCATGCGGGACCGTTGAAGGACGAAGCCAATAAAGTCTATCTGCGGCCGGAAACCGCCCAGGGTATCTTTGCCAATTTCCGTAATGTGTTGGATACCTCACGGGTCAAGATCCCCTTCGGGATCGCCCAGCAGGGCAAAGCCTTCCGCAATGAAGTCACCCCGCGCAATTACACATTCCGTTCGCGCGAATTCGAGCAGATGGAAATCGAATTTTTCATCAATCCCGAAACCGCGCTGGAATGGTACAAGTACTGGCGCGACACCCGCTTTGCCTGGTGGCAGAGCATCGGTCTGGCCGGGGTCAACCTGCAACTGCGCGAACATGACCGCGACGAACTTTCGCACTATGCCAAAGCCGGTGCGGGCACCAGCGATATTGAATACAAGTTCCCCTTCACCGATCCGGGCTTTGGTGAGCTCGAAGGTGTGGCCCACCGCACAGATTATGACCTGCGGCAACACGCCGAACATTCGGGCCTCAAGGACAAGCTCAAGTATTTCGATCAGGAACTCCAGCTCAAGCTGCAGGCCCAGGGGATGAGTAAGGAAGACATGGAAGCCAAAATTAAATACTTCCCGCACGTCATCGAGCCCTCCGCGGGTGCGGATCGCGGCACGCTGGCACTGCTGTGCGAAGCCTATACCGATGATCCCGGTCGGCCCTCGGGCGTGGTGATGAAGTTCCATCCACGCATGGCGCCCATCAAGGCCGCCATCTTCCCGCTGGTGGACAAAGACGGCATGCCCGAAATCGCCACCAACCTGTTCAACGATTTGCGCCGGACCTGGAACGTACAGTTGGACATCAAGCAGAACATCGGCAAACGTTACGCCCGCATGGACGAAGCCGGCACCCCGTTCTGCTTCACCATTGATACCCAGACGTTGCAGGATCAGACCGTGACGGTACGGCACCGTGATACGTTGCTGCAGGAGCGGATCAACATCGCCAACGTCCGGGGTTTCCTGGCGGATAAAATGAATCAGGTGTAACGACACCCGATAGACAGGTAAAAAGCTATGGCCACCAAACGCGATTACTACCAGGTGCTGGGCGTGGAGCGTAAAGCCGACGCGGAGACGATCAAGCGGGCCTATCGGCGCCTGGCGCGCAAGCATCACCCCGATGCCAATCGTAACGAAGCCAACAGCGGGGAAAAATTCAAAGAGGTTCAGGAAGCCTACGATATCCTGAGCGAACCGGCCAAGCGGGCCAAGTACGACGAGTTTGGCCACGACGGTGTCGCCAGCGCATATAACGCCGCAGCCGATCCCCGCCGGGGCTCGTATCAGCATCCCGGCGCGCGTCAGCCGGCCGAGGCGCATTACGAGCAGGTGGATATGAACGACATCCTCGGCAGCATGTTTGGCCGTCGGGGAGGACGCAATCCGTTTGCCGGTATGAGCCAGGAAGAACCCGCCGGTGAAGACCTGATCCATCACATCAATTTGAGTTTCGAGCAGGCGATCCGCGGTGCGGAAGTCGATATTTCCCTGCGCGCCCCCATTGGTGCCAAGCTGGAAACGCTTTCGGTTAAAATCCCCGCCGGCGTGGATGAAAATTCCAAGGTCCGCCTGCGCGGCAAGGGCCAACCCTCTACCCGCGGTGGCCCGCGCGGCGATTTGATCATTGTCACCCATGTGGTGCCCCACCCCTACTTCACCCGCGATGGGATAGATATTTTTCTGGATTTGCCGATTTCCATGTCCGAGGCGGCCACCGGGGCGACGATTGCCGTGCCAACATTGGATGGGATGGTGGACCTGAAGTTGCCGGCCGGGATTACCTCAGGCAAAAAACTACGCATTCGTGGCAAAGGCGTGGCAAACAAGGACGTGCAGGGAGACCAGTACGTTCGGCTCCATATCATGCTGCCGCCTAACTTGTCCGCTGCCGAAAAGTCCCGTTTGGCAGAAATTGATGCGGCCCATCATTTTAATCCCCGCGCCGAACAGGCTTGGAAGACAACATAACACGCCCTAAACCATTCTGAATGCTGGTGTTATCCGGCCGTCACCTTGAAGTTTTGCGAAATTAATATTTTCCGCTTTCCATTGGCGCAATCCTAGATAAACTATTCTTTCGCTGGAATTGCTATACCAAACTTGTATGGAGTCTGTATGCCTAATGTACGCACCTTTGTAGTGGTCCCCTCGATTCCCGAAAAACTCAAACCCATGCTGGAGTTGTCGCACAATCTGTGGACGATCTGGAACTTTGACGCCATCAGCCTCTTCCGTCGTCTGGACTCCGAATTATGGGACAAGGTCAACCACAACCCTGTGCGGATGTTGTCGCTGGTCTCGCAGGACCGCCTGCAGTCCGCCGCGGCAGATGAGGGATTTGTGGCCCAGCTAAACCGTCTGGTGGGCGACTTACACCAATACATGAGCTGTCCGACCTGGTACAAACAGAATCATCCCAATTCCAAGGCAGTCATCGCCTATTTCTCCGCCGAATACGGGCTGCACGAATCGCTGCCAATCTACTCCGGCGGTTTGGGTGTGTTGTCGGGCGATCACATGAAATCCGCCAGCGAACTGGGCCTGCCCCTGATTGGGGTGGGTTTGTTCTATCGCTTCGGCTATTTCCGCCAACAATTGAATGCCGACGGCTGGCAGACCGAACTCTATCCCGAAAACGACTTTTACACGATGTCGGTCACCCGCGTGCTCAACAGCAAAAATGAGCCGCTGGTGGTCAGTGTTGAATTCCGCGACCATCCCGTGCTGGTCAATGTGTGGAAGATTCAAATCGGACGCATTCCACTTTACCTGATGGATGCCGATGTACCCGATAACCGCCCCGAGGATCGCGAATTGACCGCCCGCCTGTATGGTGGCGATCAGGAAATGCGCATCCGGCAGGAAATTCTGCTGGGTATCGGTGGGATTCAGATGCTGACTGCCATGGGGATCAAACCCAGTGTCTGCCACATGAACGAAGGCCACTCGGCGTTCCTGTCGCTGGAACGCATCCGCGTGATTATGCAGGAACGGGGTCTGGCGTTTGAAGCCGCCCGCGAAGTGGTGGCCGCCAGCAATATCTTCACCACCCACACGCCGGTACCGGCGGGTAATGATGCCTTCCATCCCGACATGATTGACCGCCATCTGGGCCATTACTATCCCAAACTCGGTCTGACGCGCGAACAGTTCATGAATTTCGGCAAGATTACACCCAATGATCCGGCCGAACATTTCGGTATGACGGTATTGGCCCTGCGTATGGCCCATCATTGCAATGGTGTCTCAGCGCTGCATGGCAAGGTCTCGCGCGAGATGTGGCATCGCATCTGGCCGGATGTGCCGGTGCATGAAATCCCCATCGAGTCCATCACCAACGGCGTGCACACACAAACGTGGTTGTCGGACGAATTCTCCTATCTGTACAGCCGTTATCTGGGTTCCGACTGGACCCAGCGCCCCACCAATTACGCGGTGTGGAACAATATCGAACGCATTCCCGATGTGGAACTGTGGCGTTCCCACGTGCGGCGGCGCGATCACCTGGTGCATTTCGCCCGCAAGCGCCTGCGCAAGCAGTTGCAGGATCGTAATGCTTCGCTGCTGGATATCCAGCGTGTGGACGAAGTGCTGGACCCCAACGCCCTGACCATCGGCTTTGCCCGGCGGTTCGCCACCTATAAACGTGCCACCATGCTGTTCCGCGACCCGGAACGCCTGATCCGGATTCTCTCGAACCGTGACCGGCCTGTACAGTTGATTTTCGCCGGTAAATCGCATCCGCGCGATGATGGCGGGAAGCGCTTTATTCAGGACATTGTGCGCTTCTGCCGGCGTGAAGATGTGCGAACCCGCATTGTGTTCCTCGAAGACTACGATATGAATGTGGCCCGGTATCTGGTACAGGGCGTGGATGTCTGGCTGAATACCCCCAAGCGGCCCATGGAAGCCTCGGGCACCTCGGGCATGAAGGGCCCCATCAATGGCGCCATCAACCTGTCCATTCTGGACGGCTGGTGGGAAGAAGCCTATAAGACCGACTCCGGCTCCGGCTGGGCTATTGGCAACGCCGAGATGTTCGACAATGAAGAACATCAGGCCGAACACGACACGCAGGCCCTGTTCAATCTGCTGGAAAAACAGGTCGTGCCCGAGTTCTACGAACGCGGGGCCGACGATGTCCCGCGGCGCTGGATCGAACGCATGAAGAAATCCATCCAGACGGTGGTGAGTTTCTTCAACACCAACCGCATGGTGCAGGAATATTTCGAGCGTTTCTATATGCCGTCCAATGAACGGTTTGAGAAATTGACCGCCGATCAGTGGCAAACCGCCATTGATGTGACGCAGTGGAAGTCCAAGGTCAGCAGCCACTGGAATGAAGTCCGCATTTTCGATGTGGATGCCAACACCAATCAACCGCTGAAGTCCGGGACCCCCCTGCAGATCAATACCAAGGTCTATCTGGGCACCCTGACCCCGCAGGAAGTCCGGGTGGAAATCTCCCACGGTCCGCTCGACGCCAATGGCGCGGTCATTCACAAGCACCGTACCCCGATGACCGTCACCCAGAGCGAAAACGGCGTGCATCAATACAGCGGGACGATTGTCCCCAGTACCTGCGGCCAGCAGGGTTATGGCATCCGGGTCCTGCCCAAACATCCGCAAATTGACCTGCGGCTGGAACCGGGGCTGATTCGCTGGTTCTAAGGGTAAACTGCGGTCAAACAAGGCTTTTCCAGGACCAGCTCAGGCTGGTCCTTTTTCTTTCCCGTCAGACAGTGGCAGGGGCCCGGGCAAAGAGTATAATCCCAGCATGGCCGAAAGTTACACAGTATTAGCCCGCCGCTACCGCAGCCAGACCTTTGATGAATTGGTCGGGCAGGAAGCCGTGGCGCAGACCCTCAAAAATGCCGTTGCCTCCGGCCGGCTGGGTCATGCGTTTTTATTCACCGGCACCCGCGGGGTCGGCAAGACCAGCGCGGCCCGGATTCTGGCCAAAGCCATCAACTGCCCACAAGTTAAGGACGGCAATCCCTGCGGCGTATGCGAAGCGTGCAAAGCCATCGCGCGGGGCGATGATCTGGACGTGATTGAAATCGACGGGGCCAGCAATAACTCGGTGGATCAGATCCGCGAATTGCGCCAGAATGCCAGTGTGCGTCCGGCCCGATCGCCCTACAAGATTTACATCATTGACGAAGTCCACATGGTCACCACGGCGGCGTTCAATGCCCTGCTGAAGACCCTGGAAGAGCCCCCCGCCCATGTCAAATTTATTTTCGCCACCACCGACATTCACAAAGTACCCGCCACGATTATCAGTCGGGTACAGCGTTACGACTTCAAAAATATCGCCACATCCAAAATCGCCCTGCACCTGAAGGAAGTCTGCCAGCAGGAAGGCATGACGGTGGATGATACCGCCCTGCAACGACTGGCCCGACTGGGCAACGGCTCGATGCGCGATGCACTGTCCATCATGGACCGCGTGATGTCGCTGGGCAACAAACAGATTACCGATGCCTTGCTGGATGAACTACTGGGTAAACCGGCGGCGCTGGCCATGCTGGACGTGGTAACCGCGCTGGCAGCAGGTGATCCCGCAGCCACCCTGACCAAAACCGATGAATTGTTGACCCAGGGACTCAGCCCGGAACAAATCTGCGGTGAGTTGATTCAACTCTTCCGCGACATGATGGTGGCTCAGGTCTGCGGGGCTGGTTCTGAGCTGATTGAAAGCCCGGCGGATTTGCGGCCTGCCATCAATGATGCTGCGGGCAAGTTCGATGCTGCCGCGTTGGTACATCTGATCGCATTATGCGAACAAACCCAGCGCAGTCTGCGTTCCAGCACCATGGGCAAAGTCCTGCTGGAAGCCCTGATGGTACGTCTGGCGCTGGCGGATCAATTCAGTTCCATCCGTGATCTGTTGGCGCGTTTACCGGCGGGTGGGGCTGCCCCCCGCGCGTTGGGCACCACGCCCGATCAAAAAAAAAATGACTTAACCAGCCCATCGGTGCCAGCCTCGGCACCGCGGCCTAGCCTGCGTCCCTCACTGACCAGTGTGGCTGCGCCGAATCCCCCCTCCCCTGCCACGGCCCCTTGGGAGGCACCCACCAGTACCCCGCAGAATGCCCAGTTGGAAGATGCCATCAACGCCTATACCTCCGCGTCCGAGCCAGAACCCGCAGGTGATTTATGGCAAGCCGTCCGGACCCAGTTAATCACCAACCAGAACAGTTCGTTGGAAATGGTCTTAGGCAGCAAGGTGACAATCGGACAGCAACAGGACGGCCACATCGAACTCATCGCCCCACAAAGCCTGCAGGCCAGTTGTTCACCCACGGCCACGGCCAAGGTGACCGAAGCCTTGAAAGTCGTATTACAACTACCGGCCGTAACCGTGCAATGGCGCTTTATCGAATCCGCCCCCACGGCCCGGCCAGCACTTGCTCCGCGCCGCCCGGGAACCCCGACCCCACCGCCCAGTGCGACGCGGATTGACCCCGAAGTCATGCAGCAGATCAAAGCCCAGCCGGTGATCAAAGATTTGATGGACCAAATCGGCGTGAGTATTACCAGTGTGGAGCCCTTGCAACCAGACCCGGTGGAAGCTGAACCTGCAGTCCCACCCACTCCGCCCACCATCCAGATCCCCTTGCCCGGAGTCTAACATGCGGAACAATTTCCTGTTGCCGCTATTAATCGTGGGCCTGACGTGGGCCATGCCCTATGGGCTGGATGGTTCGCTCCAACTCTCCGCCGCCAGTAGTACTATGCCCGCAACCACGCAGCGCAGTGCCCTCTGGGCCCAGCCGACGACCTGCCCGGGCCTGAGTAACTTCTATCAGGTCAGTCCCACGCTCTACCGTAGTGCCCAGCCTGAGGCCGCCGCATTCCCCAAGATTAAAGCCCTGGGCATCAAAACGGTTATATGTCTGCGGGCCACCCACGACGACCGTAAAGCCGTCGAGGTGGCCGGGCTGAATTATGTGAATATCCGGTTTCGCAGTTGGCATGCAGAGTTTGAGGATGTGACGGAATTCCTGCAGGCGGCGCTGGATCCGCAACTCCAGCCGGTGCTCGTCCATTGCCAGCATGGCGCGGATCGGACCGGCACCATGGTGGCGATGTACCGCATCGCCGTGCAGGACTGGACCCCGGCGGAGGCCAGTGCGGAAATGACCCAAGGGGGATATGGCTTTCATCCCATTTGGGGCAATCTGATCCGCTATGTGGAAAATGTGAACGTGCGCCGTTTGAAACAAATCGTCAAGACTATCGCCAGCACTCAGCCAGCTACACAACCCGCCCGTCCCTGACCCATAAAAAACGCCGCGCTCGGCTGAGCGCGGCGTGAAAATTTATCACTAAATTTCCCTGCGATTCTTACTGACCACGGGCATCCTGCAACGACAACACCACCAGACTGGTCACGTAGCTGGCTTCGCCCTCGGCCCAACGTGACAACTCTTTCTCCGACTTGGGCAGATTGATCCAACTACCATCGGGACGTTGATTGGCTTTCATCCGTTCAGTTAGGTCCTTGCGCCAATCGCGTTGGATACCCTTGGCATCCACCAGCACATCTTCGCCATACACGGCCAGTCCCTTGCCGAAGGTGTGGTAGTAGTAATACAAGCCATCCGCCGCCGTCTGGGCCGGCATGCCGGGGTTGGTGTCGAGGGTATAGTTCCCTGCAATCCACCGCACTGCGGCCTTGACGCGCGGGTCATCCTTGGTCAGACCGGCATAGATGAAGGACTTCAAACCCGCATACGTCATGGAACCGTACGCCACAAGAATCTCATTGCCATCGCGGTCCTTGGTCGTACCGGCGAAGGATTCGCCGTAAAGCTTGAGTTGATCATTCCAACGCGTGGAGTATATCAGACCACCGCTATCCTGACCTTTGGCCCAAGGCAGGTTGTTGGTTTCACTGTTGGCCTGGCAGCGTGAGACAAACACCAGTGCGTTCTGCATAACCGGATCATCGGCCTTGATGCCGGAATTGTGCAGTGCTTCAAGGACAAAATGTGTATTGGAGAGGTCCGGGCGCTTGGCACCTTTGCCGGCGTAACCAAAACCACCGTACCACGGGTGTTCTTTGTTAATTTCCAGTCCCTTGTCATCTTTCGCCACCTGCGCCCCGCCGGACTGGATGCCCTTAAGGAAATCCTGTAACTTGGCAATCCGTTCCTTGTAGGCATCACCTGGAATCGAGGCGAACAAATTCAATACCAGCGCCGAGTTGTACGTAGGCCGGCCAGCTTCGGGGTCATAATATCCGCCGTCGGTCTGGCGTTTGGTCTCCAGATATTCCAAACCCTTCTTGACCGCGGGATGATCCAGGCCCATGCCCCCGCGAATCATGGCCCGTAAGGCCATGGAAGTAATCGCCGGGCCGAATTGCGGGACCCAGGCCCCCTCTTTGGTCTGGCTGGAAACCAGATATTCCAAGCCCTTCTTTTCCATTTCGGTCGCGGGCAGAGCGGTCTTGACACTCGCGGTCGCGGTGATGGGGGCCTGCGCGTGTAACGCGGGCAGGACACAAGCCGTGGCCAACACCGCACCGGATACGACCAGCGCACAATACGTCTTACGCATGACGGACTCCTTGTAAAGTAAACGCCGTAAACAGAACACCTGATTAACGGAGTTATATGCAGCTTGTTGCCATTGCGGGAAAAATCTTACCTGAAATGGCATCAGTACTATACCTTTTTCGTTACCCTAATATTTATAATTACGAATCCAACGTCAGGTTTGCATGCGAGTCCATAGCTATATAGAATTAACTAAGTACTATTTCTCTTACGGAGGCCCAGCCTATGTTTCGTTCCATGATCTCTGCAGTTCTGTTTTTGACCTGTGCCACAGTTGGTTTTTCGCTTTCCGCGCATACGGCCAATGCTTGCGCTCCGGGTGGTTGTACCACCAACAAGGCGGGCTGT
>JBAXGE010000013.1:0-29284 GCA_037139555.1 Phycisphaerae bacterium | reverse complement strand
AGCATCCCGCCCACCAGCGCCAGCGTGGTCATCAAAATCGGCCGCAACCGGTCGCGGTTGCCTTGCAGCACCGCTTCCCAGCGCGGCATACCCCGGGCGCGGAGCTGGTTCATATGGTCAATCTGGAGAATCGCATTTTTCTTCACCACGCCGAACAAGACCAGCAGACCCAGTGCGGAATACAGATTCAACGTGCTGCCGGTCAGCCACAGACTCAGCAGCGCAAAGGGTACCGACAACGGCAGCGACAGCAGAATGGTGAACGGATGCACCAGACTTTCAAACTGGGCGGCCAGAATCATGTACATAAAGATCATCGAGAGTAAAAATGCCCAGCCGAACTCGGTGAAGGTGCGTTCCAATTCCCGGCCCCGGCCCGAGACCGTCATACTGTAACCGGCGGGCATATTCAATTCCCGGGCGGCTTGCTTGACAACTTCCAGCCGGTCGGCCAGAGCGTAGCCGGGGCCCACACTGGCCCGCAGGTTTACCACACGCTGCCGGTTTAGCCGGTCAATGCGGGTGGCGGCGTAGGTCCGGTTGACCTCGGCAATGCTGCGCAATTCCACCAAACCCACGCTGGATGCCGCGCTGGGTAACAACAGCGTGGGCAGGCTTTCACCGCTGGTCCGGGCAGAGGCTTCCAGGCGCACATTCACATCATAATTTTCATTCATAACCGGATCGCGAAAGCGCGATACATCTGTGCCTCCCACGAGTAACCGCAGCGCGACCCCTATATCCTGAGGCTGGACCTGCAGATCGCGGGCCCGCAGGCGGTCAATGGTGACCTGCACTTCGGGATTGTTCAAACGGACGGAAATATCCGCATCCAAAATTCCGCCCAGTTCGGGGCTGCGCAGGCGCAGGGTTTCGGCGTATTGCACCAGTTGCGCCAGATCAGGCCCGCGAATGGCCAGATCAATATCCGAATTGCCCCCGCCGATATTAAAGGCCGGATAGGAATTGACCTTCAGCCGGAGTTGCCGGTAGCCGCGCAACTTTTCCCGCACGGCGGTGATGGCCTCGCCCTGGGTGTAGTTGCCCCGGAAGGCGGCCGAAAAATCCCATTTGCGCAAACCCCCGAAAAACCGGCCCAAACCGAAGTAGCGGGTTTCGTGCGGTTGCAAGCCCACATACACATTACCGCTGTTGGTGGCGCCCAAAAAACCGCCCCCGGAGTTGGCCAGAATGGTGCGCACCTGTGGCATGCTCCGAAGATCCTTTTCGATCTCTTGCATGATGCCATTCATCGCGGTGAAACTGGTGCCTTCCGGCGCGGTCACACTCACCTGAAATTCACCCTCGTCCACATCGGCGGGCAGATAATCCTGCCGGACCGAATGATAGAGCGGCCAGGTGGTGGCAATCACCACCAACGCCAGCACCGCCACGGCCCAGCGCCAGCGCAGGCAAATTTTCAGCAACCACACATACCCCAGATCCAGCCAATGATTAAGCCCGGTTTTGGCGATCGGGGCGGTGGGGTCATGGGCTGACCCGGCGCTGTGCTTTTTCTTGGCCAGCGCCCGGGCCGACAGCATCGGGGTGAGGGTAAAGCTGACTAGCAGACTCACCATGACCGCCGCGGCCGCAGTCAGGCCGAACTGGTATAAGAACCGCCCCGAGATACTCGACATGAACGAGACGGGGATAAAGATCACCACCAGACTCAGGGTGGTGGCCAGCACGGCAAGGGCAATCTCCGAGGTGCCTTCCTTGGCGGCCTGGAAGGGGGTGAGGTGTTTCTCCTCCACCATACGGTAAATGTTTTCCAGCACCACGATGGCGTCGTCAATCACGATGCCCACCATCAACACCAGCGCCAGCATGGTCACCGAGTTGAGCGTGAAATTCAGCGCCCACATCAGGCCAAAGGTCGCGATTACCGAGGTGGGAATCGCCACGCCCGCAATCAGGGTCGCCCGGGCATTGCGCATGAAGACCAGCACCACCAGACAGGCCAGGATCGCCCCCAGCACCAGATGCGTCTCGATTTCATGCAGCGCGGCGTTGATATAACGGGACTGGTCTTTGATAATCTCGACCCGCACGTCGGGGGGCAACAAACTGCGGACTTTGTCCAATTCCGCTTTGGCGCTGGTGATCACCGCCATGGTATTGGCGCCGGATTGCCGGCGGATATCCAAACTCACCGCCGGCTGGCCATCCAGCCGCGCCGCCGAGCGCAGTTCCACGGTGCCATCCTCAACCGTGGCGATATCGTTGAGGGTGATCCGCCGCTGATTGACGGTGGCCACGACAAAGTCCCCGAATTCCGCAGGGTTGTTCACCCGGCCCATGGTGCGGAGGCGTTCTTCATAGTTGGCCCCGGTCAGATTGCCACCGGGGATTTCACTGTTTTCGCGGGTAATGGCATCGCGCACGGCCGTGATGGGCAGACGCAAGGCGGCCATTTGGTCGGGTTTCACCCACACATTAATGCTGCGTTTCTGGCCGCCGACGATACTGACTTCGCCCACGCCCTGGGTACGTTCCAATTGCGTTTTGATGACTTTGTCGGTCAGTTCGGTCAATTCCCGCAGGGAGCGCGGCCCGGAAATCGCCAGCGTCATGACCGGCGTGGTGTCGTTGTCCACCTTGCTGACGATGGGCAGTTCGGTGTCATCAGGCAATTTGCGGACACTGGCCAGAACCCGATCGCGCACATCCTGCGTGGCTGCGTCAATCCCCCGGTCCAGGCGGAAGGTTACAATGACCACCGATTGGCCGGTGCCGGAGATGGAGCGCAGTTCCTCGATCCCCTCGACACTGTTGACGGCTTCCTCGATGATGCGGGTCACATCGGTTTCGATGGTTTCGGGCGCGGCCCCGGGCAACAGGGTGTCAATCCGCACGGTGGGCAAATCCACCGAGGGGAAGCGGTCGGTGGGCAGTCGCCACCAGGCGGTGGCCCCCACGACGACCAGGGCCATAATCAGCATCATGGCAAAGATGGGACGATGGATACAAATTTCAGCTAAACGGCGCATAGGCAAATAAACCTTAAAAACGCACTATACTTACTTCTCCCCCGTTACACCAAACGACTGCGGGGGTAAAATGTTGCCTGCTGGTTGCCCAATAGGCCTATGACGGTTTACCATACACCCAGACTTCCGGAGGATTTGCATGCGTAATACGACCCTAAGTGTGGCCGCGTGGCTTTTATGCCTAACTTTGGTGCTGACCCTCGCGGGTTGCCAGTGGGCCGCGCGCGCCTACGAACGCCAAAATGGCAAGGCTGTAACGGCCGTCTATACCGGCTTGCTGGACAAATCGGTGGCCATCGTGGTGTATGCCGACGATGCCACCACTTTTCAGTATCCGGAATGCCGCGAAGAAATCTCGGCCTTTGTCGCCGCCCGGTTCCGGGGCAATGTGCCCAATATCCGCCTGCTGAGTCACAAAGATGTGATCAACTGGCAGAATGAAACGCTCAACTGGCAGGCGCTGCAGGTCAAAGACATTGGCAAGCATTTCTCCGTGGACCGCGTGCTGTATATCGAACTCAATGAGTTCGCTTCGCGCGAACCCGATAGCGACATGCTCCTGCGTGGCCGGATCAAGGCCAGTTGTCAGGTGTTTGAAGTGGACATCCCCGGCAATCAGCCCTCCTGGCGCGAAGAAATCGCGGTCTACTTCCCGGACAATGGGCCCTTGGATGCCACCCAGAGCAGCGAATTGGTCGTCCGCAAGCGGGCGCTGGAAATGTTCAGCGAAAATCTGGTCAATCGTTTCTACGATCACCGCGAATTGGAAAAATCCATCAAGGAAAAGATGTGATATACGCACGCTTGGGTGGTTTTCTGTTTTTGGCCTGGCTGGGTCTGATGCTGGGGGGATGTTTTTTGGCCAGTACCCCCGTCGAGGCCGCCTACAAAATCCCCAAAGAGGTTAGGGTCTTGGTTCTGGTGGACCCCGTGGCGGGTTCCCACGCCCCTGCAGTGCTGCCCGTCCAACTGGGCCAAGCCATCACTGATCAGTTATTCCGTATGAAAGCAGCAGACCAATTTGTTGCCCAGTTCCGGATTGAGCGTTTGCGCGAAGAGGCTGGCTTTGCAAAATATACAATCGCGGAAATCGCGGAAAAGACCGAGGCGGATTACGTGCTGGTCGTGGACGTAACGCTGTGGAAAGTGGAAGTGTCGGCGGGCGGTGAAATTGTCACCGGCCGAGCCGAAACTTCGGTACGTATGGTCAATCGGGCCGGGGAGCGGGTATATCCCACTGGCAATTCCGAAAACGCCATCAGTGGCCTACCGATTATTATTGAAGCCCCCAACCAGCCCATCGAACGTGTCAATGCGGTCAAGATGCAGGACCTGCTCATACGTAATATCGCCATTCAAGCGTCCAAGAGCTTCCATAAATGGGACTCCAGCGACGCGAGTTTCCGGGTGAAGTTCTAACCTCGGTTCCAGCGCTCACCACTCCCTGCGTAAACGTACTTTGGGCTCCGCTGCGCAACGCGTATGAGTTTATTGCCGACAAAATCGCTATGTAATACGTGTGTTCCTCATGGTAATCAACCTGCACAAATCGCACTGATTTAGTCTGTTTATAAAATAAGATAAATAGGTCGTCATGTAGTTGACAACGCGTTTAGGTCTGGTATTTTGACCCTTGCAATTAGACGTTTTGTCGGTGTTCGCAAGTTTGCGGAAGCGGCAACGGATCACGGCAGCTTGGCCTCTGACGAGGGAATGTTATGACGACCGAACCCATACCCCCACAGCAACAGGCACAGAGCATGGCGCGTTGGAAAGACGACGAAGCCAGTCTGCTGGGCATGTTGGACGAACTGGAACAGAAGCACGGCTATGTGCCGCGCGATGTGGCCGACGAATTGGCCCGGATTCTGGAAGTGAAGCTGGAACGCCTCACCAAGATTCGTACCAAGATCGAAAGCGGCACGCGCAAGGATGTGGAAGAGCACGTCAAGCGCTGGGCCAAGGAAGAGGGCAACCTCATCATGATCCTGCACGCCATCCAGAACGAGCACGGCTATGTGCCGCGCGAAGTCGCGATGGAATTGTCGCGGGCGCTGGATGTGAAACTCGCCCGCATTTACGAAGTCATCACCTTCTATCACTACTTCAAACTGGTCCCGCCGGGCAAACATAATGTCGCGGTGTGCATGGGAACCGCCTGCTATCTCAAGGGCGCCCCGGGCCTGCTTGGCGAAGTGAAGAGCCAGCTCAATGTCCAGGAAGGCAAGACCACCGAAGACCGCATGTTCCACCTCGATGTGGTGCGCTGCATTGGGTGCTGCGGCTTGTCGCCCGCCATGGTGGTGGATGGCAAGACCTACGGCAAGGTCAAACCCACGGATATCAGTCAGATCATTATCGAAACCCGCAAGAAGGATGAGCAACCATGAAACCACTCACCCCCGCAGACCTGCAAGTCTATGCCCAGCGCACTGCCGCGCCGCAGAATTGGATCAAGGTCGGCCTGGATACCGGTGGCATTGCCGCCGGTGCGGGCGAAGTCTTTGACGCGCTCGACAAGGAAAAGCAGCGTTTGGGCCTGCCCGTGGCGGTACAACGTACCGGCTCGGTGGGCTTGGCCTATGCCGATCCGCTGGTCGAAATCTCGGTCGAAGGCATGCCGCGCGTGATGTATGGTCGCGTGACGCCCGAAAAGGCCACGGACATCATCAATCTGCACGTGATCAAACACCAGTTGGTGGACGGTCTGGTGATGGCCCGACGCGATCGGGGCAAGGAAATCAAAGCCCCCACCCAGTGGGTGCTGGTCAGTGATACCAGTCCCGCCGATGGCGACAAAACTCAGTTCTTCCAGTTCTCGATGATGGAAGAAATCAAACGCCAGAAGTTGGAAGGCAAGGTTCAGGTCGTACAGGCCATTGATATGGGCGTGTATGACGAAGGCGTGGTGGTGCAGTTGCTGCCCTCGGGCGTGACCTACACCAACGTGCTGGCCAATGATGTGGCCCGGATCGTGCAGCACAGCATCCAGAAAAACGAAGTGCTGGAAGATCTGCTGTTCGCGGCCGCCGACAAACAGGTCAAGGTCGTGCTCCGCAACTGCGGCAGCGTGGACCCCGAGAGCCTCGACGATGCCCTGACCCATCAGACCTATCAGGCGATCTGTAAAGCCGTCACCAAGATGACGCCCGAACAGGTCATCGCCGAATTCAAAGCCAGCGGCCTGCGCGGCCGGGGTGGGGCGGGCTTCCCGACCTGGATGAAATGGAAATTGACCCGCGATGTCACGGCGGATCAGAAATATATGGTCTGTAACGGCGACGAGGGCGACCCCGGCGCGTTTATGGACCGCAGTGTGCTCGAAGGCGACCCGCATGCCGTGCTGGAAGGCATGATGATTGCGGCCTATGCCATCGGCGCGACCATGGGTTACTTCTACATCCGGGCGGAATATCCCATGGCGGTGGCCCGCGTGCAGAAAGCCATTGATCAGGCCCGCGCCCGCGGCCTGCTCGGTCAGAATATCCTCGGCAGCAGTTTCTGCTTCGACGCCAAGATTCGTCTGGGTGCCGGGGCTTTTGTGTGCGGTGAGGAAACCGCCCTGATCGCCTCCATCGAAGGCAAACGCGGCAGCCCCAGCCCCCGTCCGCCGTATCCGTCGGTCAAGGGTCTGTTCGGCAAGCCCACCGCGATCAACAATGTGGAAACCCTCGCTGGCGTGCCGGCCATCCTGCTCAAGGGTGGCGAATGGTATGCCCAGTACGGAACCGAAAAGTCCAAAGGCACCAAGGTCTTCGCCGTCACCGGCAAGGTCAAGAATGCCCAGTTGGTCGAAGTGCCCATGGGCATCACCCTGCGGGAAATCGTGTTTGAAATCTGCGGTGGCGTGCTGGAAGACAAGGCCATCAAGGCCGTGCAGACCGGCGGCCCCTCCGGCGGTGTGATTCCCGAAGACAAGCTCGACACGGCCATCAGTTATGAATCGCTCCTGCTGCTGGGCTCGATCATGGGCTCGGGCGGGATGATCGTCATGGACCTGAACGACTGTATGGTGGACGTGGCCAAGTTCTACCTGAAGTTCTGTGTGGATGAATCCTGCGGCAAGTGTGCGCCCTGCCGCGTGGGCGGTTACCAGATGCTGCAGGTGCTCGACCGCATCAGCCGTGGTCTGGGCAAGCCCGCGGATATCGAATCGCTGCGGCGGATGTGTCAGGCGATGCAGAAGGCCTCGCTGTGCGGTTTGGGCCAGACGGCGCCCAATCCGGTCCTGTCCACGCTGCGTTACTTCAACAGCGAATACAGTGCTTTCATCGAAGGTGGCGTGAGTTACGCCAAGAAAATGTCGGCCAAAGCGGCCAGTGCCGGTAAGTAATACCATCACCAACGCGACGCAAGGAACATACATATGATTAAGGCCAAGATCAACGGGATTGATGTGGAAGTACCGGAAGGGACGACCATCTTGGACGCTGCCCGCAAGGTGCAGGTCAAGATCCCCGTCCTGTGTAAGCACAAAGACCTCGATCCCACCGCGGCTTGCGGCATCTGTCTGGTGCGGGTGAAGAACTCGCCCAAGCTGCCCCGGGCCTGCTGCACGCCGATTGATAACGGCATGGACATCACCACCCACGACAGCGAAATTGTGGACGTACGCCGCAATGTGCTGGAGTTGATTCTGTCCAACCATCCCAACGAATGCCTGACCTGTCTGCGCAGCGGGGAATGCGAACTGCAGACTCTGGCCGCCGACTTCGGCATCCGGCAGGAATCCATCCGCCGTTATGTCCGCGATGTGCCGATGGACAAGTCCACCGGTTCGATCAACATCGATTTCCGCAAGTGCATCAAGTGCGGCCGCTGCATCACGGTCTGCCAGAATATCCAGAACGTCTGGGCGCTGTCCTTCCTGGATCGCGGTATCAATACCCGTATGGCGCCCGCCGGCGACATTCAACTGGCCGAATCACCCTGCGTGCGCTGCGGCCAGTGCTCGGCGCATTGCCCCACCGGCGCGATCGTCGAAAACGACGAAACCCAGACCGTGTGGGATGCCCTGCATGATCCCAACAAGTATTGCGTGGTCCAGATGGCTCCGGCCGTGCGTGTGGCCTTGGGCGAATCCTTCGGCTTCCCCACGGGCACCAATCTGACCCGCAAGATTTACACCGCTCTGCGGCGGTTGGGCTTCAAGGCGGTCTTTGACACCAATTTCTCCGCCGATCTGACCATCATGGAAGAAGCCACCGAATTTGTGCAGCGTTTCGCCCACAAGAAGGGCGAATTGCCGCTGATCACCAGTTGCTGCCCGTCGTGGACCGACTTCATGGAAAAGGTCCACTATGACTTCCTGGATAATTTCTCCACCTGCAAGTCGCCCCAGCAGATGCTCGGGGCGCTGGCCAAGACCTATTACGCCGAAAAACGCGGCATTGATCCCGCTCAGGTTTATATGGTCTCGATCATGCCCTGCACGGCCAAGAAGTTTGAAATCTCGCGCACCGATGAAATGTACGCCTCCGGTCACAAGGACGTGGACGTGGCGCTCACCAGCCGCGAAATCATCCGCATGATCAAACAGTCCGGCGTGGATTTCCCCGAATTGCCCGAAAGCGATGCTGATTCCCTGCTGGGCGAATATAGCGGCGCTGGCACCATCTTCGGGGTGACTGGTGGCGTTATGGAAGCCGCCCTGCGTACCGCCTACCACATGGTCACCGGCAAGAATCTGACCAGTGTTGAATTTGCCGATGTCCGTGGTCTGCAAGGCGTCAAAGAAGCCACCATCAAGATCAATGATCTCTCGATTCGCATTGCCGTGGCTCATGGTCTGGCCAATGTCGAAACCGTGCTGGACCGTGTCCGCGAAGCCCGCAAGGAAGGCAAGGAATTGCCCTACCACTTCATCGAAATCATGGCCTGCCCCGGCGGCTGTATCGGTGGCGGTGGTCAGCCTTATGGCATCAACGATGCCCTGCGCAAGAAACGTACCGATGCGATCTATCAAGATGATCGGGACTGCAAGCAGCGCTGCTCGCATGACAATCCTGAAGTTATTCAGGTTTACGCAGATTTCCTGCACAAACCCGGCAGCGAAGAGGCCCACCACCTGTTACACACCAAATACTCGCCCCGGCCGCTGTACCGCCGGTAATATTTTCCGCAAAAATGACGGACCCTGTAAAAAGGGTCCGTTTTTTTGTGGACAAACTGGACAATATGGTATTTAATTAGTGCTGCGATGTCCCTTACAGCGCCAGATATTCTCCATTACCTGACCACCGACCAAGCCGACGAGGTCGAGTTGCTCTATGCCCGGGCCGATGCCGTCCGGCAAAAGCATGTCGGCCCGGCGGTCCACCTGCGCGGCCTGATCGAGGTCAGCAACTACTGCCGGCGGCGCTGTCTCTACTGCGGCTTGAATGCCGATAACCATCAGTTAAAACGCTACCGCATGAGCATGGGTGAAGTGTTGGCCTGTGCCAATCAGGCCCATCAGATGGGTTATGGCACGGTGGTGCTGCAGGCGGGCGAAGACCCGCAACTGACTACCGCGTGGGTTACGGAAGTCATCAAATGTATCAAGTCCGCCTTGCCGGTGGCGGTGACGCTGAGTCTGGGCGAACGTGAAACCGGGGATTATGCCCAGTGGCGCCAGGCCGGGGCGGACCGTTATCTGCTGCGGTTTGAAACGTCGAATCCCGCGTTGTTTGCCCGGGTGCATCCGCATCTGCAGGGGCAAAGCTGGGCGACGCGTATTGACCTGCTCCGGCAGTTGCGCGATTTGGGTTATGAAATCGGCGGGGGCGTGATGGTGGGCCTACCCGGCCAGACCTGGGCGGATTTGGTCAATGATCTACAATTGTTCAGCACTTTGAATTTGGATATGATCGGTGTGGGGCCGTGGTTGGCGCATCCGGATACCGCCTTGGGCCGCGAAGCGGAGGCCTATATGGCCACTCCCGCTGAGCAGGTGCCCAACACCGAAGCGTTGACTTACCGCGTGATCGCGCTGGCCCGTTTGCTGCAACCGCGGGCCAACATCCCCGCCACCACGGCTATGGCCACCCTGAACACCAGTCAGGGCCGCGAGTTGTGCCTGAAACGCGGGGCCAATGTGGTGATGCCGAATCTTACGCCCCCGGCGTACCGGCAACTGTACGAAATTTATCCCGGCAAGGCCTGTATGACCGAAACGGCCGAGGCGTGTCACGGGTGTTTACAGGGCCGTATCGAGTCGCTGGGCCGGGAAATCGGCACCGGGCGCGGTGATGCCCCCCAACCAGTCCGGCCGGTGGCCGGACCTTTGTCAGGAGGTAGTGTGTCATGATGTCACGAACCATGAGTCGCACCGCGTGCGACTTTATCAATGATCCATTGCTCAATCAGTTGATCCAGACCACCACGGACGCCGTGCGGGTACGCGAGATCATCGCCAAGAGCATGGAAAAACAACCGCTGGAACTGGCCGAGACCGCAGCCCTGATCGCCGCCAGTGATCCGGCATTGGTCGAGGAAATTTTCGAAGCCGCGCGCGAACTCAAACGCCGCGTGTACGGCAATCGCATTGTGCTGTTCGCGCCGCTGTATATCGGCAACGAGTGCGTGAACGACTGTACCTATTGCGGGTTCCGCCGGTCGAATAAGGAGGCGGTGCGCCGCACGCTGAGTGTGGAGGACATCCGCGCCCAAGTCGAGGCGCTGGAAGACAAAGGTCACAAGCGGTTGATTCTGGTATTCGGCGAACACCCACGCTATAACCCGCAGGCCATCGCCGACACCGTCACGCAGGTCTATAGCATCAAAAAAGGCAAGGGTGAAATCCGCCGCGTCAATATCAACGCCGCACCGATGGATCATGCGGGCTACAAGCTGGTGCATGATGCGGGTATCGGCACTTATCAGATATTCCAGGAAACCTATCACAAGCCCACGTATGCCCAGGTGCATCCCCCCGGCACGCTCAAGGGGGATTATCTGTGGCGCCTGGATGGTTTGAGCCGCGCCTTTGAGGCTGGCTGCGATGATGTCGGTATTGGGGCGTTGTTCGGCCTGTACGATTGGCGTTTCGAATTGCTGGGGCTCGTCAGTCATGCCCGCTTCCTGATGCAGCATTATCGCGTGGGACCGCACACCATCAGCTTCCCGCGCATGCGCCCGGCCAGCGGTATGTCCAGCAGCCTGCCCTGGGCGGTAAGTGATTATGATTTTATGCGGATCATCGCGATTCTGCGCCTGAGCGTGCCGTATACCGGCATGATTCTCACCGCGCGCGAGACCGCCGAAGTACGCCGCGCGGCGCTGGGCTTTGGGGTGTCGCAGATTGATGCCGGTTCGCGCATCGAATTGGGTGGTTACACCGAAGCCGGTGATGCCCAGCAACAATGTATCGAAAAAGAACAGTTTCAACTTGGCGATGTGCGCTCACTGGATGAGGTGGTGCGCGAATTGGCCCAGAACGGTTATATCCCGAGTTTCTGCACCGCCTGCTATCGGCTGGGCCGCACTGGTGAAGAGTTCATGGAATATGCCATTCCCGGCTTTATCGAAAAACTCTGCACACCCAACGCGCTGAGCACTGCGGTGGAATATGCCACCGACTATGCCACGCCGGAAACGGCCGCAGCGATCCGCAAACTCGAGGAATCCACCTTGGCTAACATTCCCGAGAGCAGTCGCAAGACCGAGATCGTGCGCCGGCTGGGTGTGATCCGTACCACCGAACAACGGGATTTGTACTTCTAATGACCACCACCCGGACAGAATCGGACCTGCTGGGCAGTCTGCCCGTACCCGCCACGGCGTTGTATGGCATTTACACCCAGCGGGCGCTGGCGAATTTTGACATCGCCCGCCGGCCGGTGGCCACACGGCTGATTCACGCCTTCGGCCAGGTGAAACACGCGTGTGCCCTGACCAATCATGAATTGGGCCGCTGGGAAAAACCAGCCTTTGACGCCATCGTGCAGTCCTGCGCGGAAATGACCGAAGGCCTGCTCGATGAACATATTCTGGTGGATGCCTGGCAGGGCGGCGCAGGCACCAGCACTAATATGAATGTCAACGAGGTGCTGACCAATCGCGCCCTGCAGATTCTCGGTCAGCCGCTGGGGGCGTATCACACGCTGCATCCGCTGGACGATTTGAATTGTCACCAATCCACCAATGACACCTATCCCACCGCGCTCAAAGTCGCGGCACTGTTTGGCTTGCAGGATTTGGAACGGGAAGTGGTATTGTTGCAGGAAGCCTTTCAGGGCAAGGAACAGGCCTTCGCCCATGTCGTGAAGGTGGGACGCACGCAATTGCAGGATGCGGTGCTGATGACGCTGGGCGCGGAGATGGGCGCCTATGCCGAAGCGTTCAATCGCGACCGCTGGCGCATCTATCAATGCACCGAACGCCTGCGCGTGGTGAATCTCGGCGGTACCGCCATTGGTACCGGCTTGGGGGCACCGCGGCAGTATATTTTCCGCGTGGTGGAACATCTGCGTGCCCTGACGGGGTTGGGGCTGGCGCGGGCGGAAAATATGATTGATAACACCCAGAATCTTGATGCATTGGTGGAAGTGTCCGGCATCCTGCGCGTGCTGGCCGCCACGCTGCTCAAAATCAGCAATGATCTGCGTCTGCTGGCCTCCGGACCGGCGGCGGGGATCGGTGAAATCATCCTGCCTCCCCGGCAGGCCGGTTCCTCACTCATGCCCGGCAAGGTCAATCCCGTCATTCCCGAATCGGTCGGACAGGCCGCCTTGATGGTCATGGCCCATGATCAGGCACTGGTGCAGGCCTGTGCGCTGGGCAATCTGGAATTAAACCAGTATCTCCCGCTCGTGGCCGACTGTCTGCTCAGTAATATCGAAGTGCTGACCCGGGCGTGTCATAATTTCCGCCGGCTGTGTGTCGAGGGCATCACCGCCCACGAAGCCCACTGCCGGGCGTATGTGGGCACGACCACGGCCACCGCGACCGCATTGGTCAGTGTGCTGGGCTATCAGCGGGTCGAAGCGCTGGTCCATCAGGCCACCGCCGCGGGCCGCAGTTTGCGTGAGGAAGCCTTGGCGCAGGGATTACTCACGGCCGCCGCTTTTGATGAAGCCACCAGTCCCGCCGCCACGGTGCGACTGGGCAGTCCCCCGGCCCCCACGCCCACGGCGGGGTGGTTGCCATGATGCCCAGTGCGCCCAAATCGCTGCGTCTGCATATCGCGCTGGTGGGCCGCCGCAATGTCGGCAAATCGTCGCTGCTCAACGCGCTGACGCGTCAGGCCGTGGCCATCGTCTCGCCCACGCCCGGCACGACCACCGATGTGGTGGAAAAAGCCATGGAACTCCAGCCGCTGGGCCCGGTGCTCTGGCTGGATACCGCCGGGGTGGATGATGAAGGGGAGCTGGGTCGGCAACGTGTAGCCAAAACCCACAAGGCGCTGGACCGTAGCGAAGTGGCCCTGTTGGTAGCCGGTCCGGCCGGATGGGGCGTGGTTGAAACTGAACTGGTGCAGGAACTCAAACGCCGCGCCATCCCCTTTGTTATTGCCCTTAATCAGGCCGATCAAAATTGGATTGCTCCCGAACTTGCCGCGCAATTGTCCGAGCATAAGGTGCCGGTCTGTGCCGTTTCGGCCCTGACGGGTGCAGGTTTGGAAGCCCTGCGCACCGCGCTGATTGCGGTCACACCCGATGCCGTGCTCAATCATCCGCCCTTGCTGTCCGATCTGGTACGCCCGGGCGAACTGGTGGTGCTGGTGGTGCCGATTGATAAGGAAGCCCCGGCGGGACGATTGATCCTGCCGCAGGTGCAAACCATCCGCGCGCTGCTGGATCAGGAAGCGATCTCGCTGGTGGTGCGCGAACGGGAATTGGCGCATGCGCTGGCAGCGCTCAAAACCCCGCCGGCACTAGTGATTACTGACTCGCAGGCCTTTTTGAAGGTCGCCGCCGATACGCCGCCGGCGATTCCGCTGACCTCATTCTCGATATTGTTCGCCCGCTTACAGGGGGACCTGACCGAGTTTGTGCGCGGGGCCATGCACATCGAACGCCTGCGTCCCGGCGACCGCATTCTGATCGCCGAAGCCTGCACGCATCATCCCATTGGTGAGGACATCGGCCGGGTGAAAATCCCGCGCTGGCTGCGCCAATATGTCGGCGGTGATCTGGATGTGCAGGTGTGTCAAGGGCAGGATTTCCCCGCCGATCTGTCCTCATATCAACTGGTGATCCATTGCGGTTCGTGCATGCTCAACCGCCGGGCGGTGCTCAACCGTATCCAGCGTTGCCGGGCGGCGCAGGTACCGATCACCAATTATGGTCTGGCTATTGCCTACACGCTGGGCATTTTCCAGCGGGCCTTGCAGCCGTTCCCCGCGGCCCGCAGCTTAGTGCAGGCGTAAATTCTTGGCATGAAACGCCAGAGCCGTCTGGATATGCGTGTCCCAATAATCCCAGTTGTGGGTGCCGGGATATTCGTCATATTCGTGCGGAATCCCGGCCCGTTGCAATTGCCCGTGGACTTTGCGGTTCACTTCAATCAGAAAATCTTCCGTGCCGCAATCAATCTTAATTTTCGGCAGGTGGCCCGCTTTTTTCGCGGCTTTGGCATGGACCAGCAGATCATGCTGCGAGCCGGCAAAGCGTTTGGTTCCGAAAATCCATTCGCCTTCCGGCGTACCTTCCAGCTTCGAGCCTTCACTACAACCCAGCAGGGCCCCGGAGTGACTGTGGATACTGCTGAATAAATCCGGCCGGGCCAGACCCACCCGCAGGGCACCATAACCGCCCATGGATAACCCACCGATGGCCCGCGCCTTGCGGTCGGCCTTGAGCGGCAGGAAGCGCTCGGAGGACTGCACCACATCTTCCGCGATGTACTTGGCGAAATCGGGCGCCTTGTCGTTGTGGGTATAAAAACCGCGTAGCGCGGTGGGCATCACAATGGCCAATGGATATTTTTCCGCGTGTAATTCCAGCCGGGTGCGGCGGGTCCAGATCGAACCATCATCACTGCGGCCATGCAGCAAATAGAGCGTGGCATACGGAGGCTTGGCGTTATTGGGCAGCAGTGCCCAAGTGACCATGTGCATACCGAGCGTTTGGGAAAACCACTGTAATTGAACCAGTGCCATCAGTAAGTCCTTTAGCGAATGCGGATTAAATCTTCGGGAGCACATTGTAACCGGGGCAGATGTTCGCGCACCTCTGCCAGCCAGCGGGTGCCGTCCTGATAGTAGCCAGCGGTGGGTTTCAGCCCCGGGATCTGGGCACACCACCAGGTATTGAATTGCGTCATGCAGCTTTCGCGCAGATATTTGCACAGCATGCTGGCCAGCGCGGTGGGCAGGAAATGCTGTTCGCCTTTGGCGCTGAAATGCACCACCATGCGGCCCTGCGCGGATTCCAGCACGTAACTGCTCAGGGTGGCGCCCTCGCCCAATATTTTCAGCCGGGCCTCGGGAAACGTCTTGAGCAGCAGATCGTGATAGCGGTCGCGTCCGCCCTGTTTATCCACGCCCACCACCAGCCCTTCCGACCCGTGTGCCTGATACAACGCGTGCAGATGGGCCAGCGTCAGCGAGAGCAGGGCGGAACCCTTATTGCCGGTCTTGGCTACCAGGGTGTTGTAATGCCGTTCTGGCAGGACCGTGGAACGCATGGTGACCAGTTCCACCCGGGCCTGCTGCAGCGCCGCCCGTACCTGGTTGGTCACGATGCCCAGATCATTGCCATCCGCCCACTGCGGCAGGACGGGGGACTTGGCGTACCAGGGATAGGTGGTCAGCGGTTCGTGGCGCACGAAGCAATCGCGCAAGAAACGCGTCCATTCATAGCCGCCGGGCCAGCATTCATGTTGCTCCAGCCACAGCCGGTACATGACCAGCACCCCGCGTTCGAGCAGTTTATCTCCGTTACTCCGGGCGTGGACCACCTTGGAATCCGCAATCAGCAATTTCCGCCCGGTGCGGTCGGCGGTGGGGGTCACCGCGCCGCGCAGGGCCTGCCAGAGATTCGGTACCGCCTCAATCTCCACCGGCAGGGACTGCGCAGGCACGCCCAGCGCTGTGGCCGAGACCACCAGCGGTCCCAGCAGGGGCCCGTAACCCGCTTCATCTATCCCGGCAATAATCATGCGTGACTCCTGCGGGATATTGTAAACGCAAAACGCCTTTTGGGGCATGGCGTACGGCCCGCGTCACGCGGCGCATAAAAAAACGCCCCGGCAGGTGCCGAGGCGCTTTGAAATCGGATTTATGACCGCGTGGCTTAGAACCAGGCGAAGTGGGCGAAGGCCTTGTTGGCATCGGCCATCTTGTGGACGTTTTCGCGGGTTTGAATTGCGGTACCTTCCCGACGGGAGGCGGCCATCAGCTCTTCGGCCAGACGTTCGGCGAAGGGGCGGCCCGACTTGCCGCGGGTGGCTTCGAGAATCCAGCGGATGGCCAGCGAAATCTGGCGATCGCGCTTCACGGGCATGGGAACCTGATAGTTCGCACCGCCGACGCGCTTGGAACGCACTTCGACCTGCGGTTTGCAGTTTTCCATGGCCAGTTCAAAAATTTCGAGGGGGGTCTGTTCTTTGACCTTCTTGCCGATGATGTCCATGGCATCATAGATGATGCGTTGGGCGGTCGACTTTTTGCCATCCTGCATGGTGCAGTTGATGAACTTGGACAACAGCAGGCTGTTGTAGGTGGGGTCCGGACGCATCTGCGTGCGCGACTTGGTAAAACTCTTGGCACCCATGGTGGGCTCCTTTTCTCCTAGGTCCGCCATCTAAGCGGAGGATACTCTGTCCCGTGCGCAGGCAACACGCCCGCGTTTGCGACAGTGCGATTAAGACTTAATTTACTTTTTGGGTTTCTTGGCGCCGTACTTGGACCGGCTGCGACGGCGATCATCCACGCCGCTGGCATCGAGTACGCCACGGACGATGTGATAACGCACGCCGGGCAAATCGCGGACACGACCGCCCCGGACCAGAACAATCGAGTGTTCCTGCAGATTATGGCCAACGCCCGGCACATAAGCCGTGACTTCCTTGCCGTTGCTCAGACGCACACGGGCGACTTTACGCAACGCGGAGTTGGGCTTCTTGGGGGTCATGGTCTTGACCACCAAACAGACGCCACGCTTGAAGGGACTCTTTTCCAAGTCCTTGTTCTTGCGGATCTTCGCCAGCGGAACGCGGGGCGACTTAATGAGCTGATTGATTGTGGGCATCGCATACCTTCCAAAGCTCTTGTGCTCCCTGTCGGTCCTACAGAACCGCACTTGTCCGGGAGCCTTGATACGAAAAACGCTAGATTACCACAGCCGCCACGATGTTTCAAGTCGCACGCCACCGCGAGATTCATAGAACCGCAGTATAACCGCTTTTCCCCCGCCGGGCTATTTAGCGTCCACTCCACTTTTTTCCACATTTCCAGCTATCCTCCCTAAACTAGACGTGTCTGCGAATTCGGCAGAGATTTTGACCCGTACCCAAACACGGAGGTTCGTTTATGCGTAATAATACTTCCCGTGGCATTTTCGTCGCAGCCTGTGCTGCTGTATTGGCGTTACCCGCCATGGCCGCCACTGGGCCGGAACTTTTTGTTGGCATGTTCTCGGGTAAATCCGTCGCCGCCGGTGAGGTCAAAGCCACGGCCGATGGCAGTTACCTCTATTTTGGCAAAACCTACGAAAAATCCCCCGCCGAGCGCGGCCTGCACCTGGGCATTTACGAATCCGACGCCACGCTTGAATATGGCCTGACGCCCGAATGGCAACTGCTCGTCGGCCATAAGATCGAAGGCCTGCAACTGGGCACCTCCACCCCTGGCCTGTCCAACCAATATATGGATCAATCGCTGGCCGTGGGCCTGATGTACAAACCCACCGACAGCCAGTGGAGCTTTGCGCTGGCGGCGGGTGCGGGCTATGCCGGTAACGACCCCTACGGCGACAGCAACGCCGTCTACGGCAAGGCCGCGTTTCTGGCCCGCTATAACATTGATACCAAGAGTGCTCTGTTGCTGACGCTGGACTACAACGGCAACCGCACCATTTTCCCCGATGTGCCCCTGCCGGGCATTGCCTATCTGGGCGAACCGCTGCCGAATCTATCCTACATCGTCGGCGTGCCCTATTCGCGTGTGACCTGGAAGCCGATCGAAAATGTGACCCTTGGCGCCGATTACATCATCCCCTCGACCGTGGGCGCCAGCGTCAGTTGGCAGGTGCTGCAGGGCCTGACCCTGTTCGGGGACATCGGTTCGCACACGTTTGCCTTCTTCAATGAGACCGGCAATGACCGGGTTTTCTTCAAACAGATGCGCGCCGAAGCCGGCGTCACCGTGGGCAGTCTCGATCTGGGCCGCCTGCAACTGCGGGCCTTGCTGGCGGGGGGCTATGCCTTCAACCAGAGCTTCACCCAGGGCTTCGACGCCCGCGACCAGAACGACCTGATGGACTTCAAACCCGCCCCGTATGCCCGGATTGGCCTGGAGGGCAGTTTCTGAGGCGGGGGGATGTAACCACAGATGGACACAGATGAACACAGATAAGAACCAAAAACGCTGACCCGAGGGTCGGCGTCTTTTTTTATTGTTCGGTGGGGCTTAATGATATATACTCTAGTATATATAAAGGAGTCGGATATGAGTGCCACAGCCAAACTATTCATCAATGGGGCCAGTCAGGCGGTCCGGTTGCCCAAGGAATTTAGGTTTGAGGGCAGCGAGGTGGGGATCAAGCACCTCGGTGGGGCTGTCCTGCTGTTTCCCAAAAACTCCGCGTGGGACCTGATGGGGCAGACGTTGGGCAAATTTGGCGATGATTTCATGCCTGACCGTAATCAGCCTGCTGCAGCCGAGGTTCGTAAACCTTTGGCCCGGCGCAGGGGGAAACGGTCGTGATTCGCTGCCTGCTGGATACCAATATCTGTGTGGAACTGATACGCGGACGCGCCCCGCAAGTGTTTAACCGCCTCCGGCAATATCCCGCCGATGCGGTGGCTTTGTCCAGTGTCACGCTGGCGGAACTTGAATATGGTGTGGCCCGATCCCCTCGCCCCACCCACCATGCGGGTCTGCTGGCCCAATTTTTGGCTCCACTGATGGTATTGTCTTTCGATCATCGGGCCGCCAGCACGTATGGACGACTCCGTCATGCCTTGGAGCAGTCTGGCCATCCCATTGGTCCCCTCGATACCTTAATTGCGGCCCATGCTCTATCGTTAGATGTAACCCTGATAACGAACAACGAACGTGAATTCCGCCGGGTTATGGGGCTGAAGGTAGAGAATTGGTTGGTGGAGTAGGTGATACGGTCCGCAGATTTGGCGATTTGGGCCGTTTACCCTACAATGCGCCATGAGCTTCCGTCCGATTGAGTCGCTTTTTGAGGCAAGCATGCGCAGAGTCGTTATTACAGGTATTGGCGTGGTCAGTCCCCATGGTCTGGGTGGCGAAGCCTTTTGGGCCGGGTTGCAGGCTGGTCAGTCCAGCATCCGGGCCATGAGTCGCTTTGATGCCAGCGGCTTTCCCAGCCGCATCGCGGGCGAAGTGCCCGATTTCCGGACCGCGGATTATGTCCCCAAAAGTTATCGTAAATCCACCAAAATCATGGCCCGGGATATCGAACTGGCCGTGGTGGCGGCGGATCATGCCGTGCGTGATGCCAAGCTGGCCACGCGCGGCACCATTGAAATGCTGGGCGCGGAAAAGACCGCCGGTTGGCTGGCCCCCGACCCCGCCCGCGTGGGCTGCAACATCGGCGCGGGCCTGATCTGTGCCGACCTGAACGAACTCACCGGCGCCATGGCCCAGGCCCGGGGCGAAAATAATACCATTGATCTGGCCGCGTGGGGCAAGTCGCCCGATGCCAACAAAGCCTCGGGCATGGATAACCTCACGCCCCTGTGGCTGCTGAAATATCTGCCCAATATGCTGGCCTGCCATATCACCATTATTCATGATACGCAGGGGCCGTCCAATGCGATTACCTGCGGGCAATCCTCGGCGGGGCTGGCCCTGTCCGAAGCTTACCGTACGATCCAGCGCGGCAGTGCCGATCTGGCGCTGGCCGGCGGCTGCGAATCCGCACTGCACCCCATGGGGGTGGTCCGCTGGTCGCTGCTGAACCGTCTGACGACCGCGGGTAACGATGCCCCCGCCACGGCGTGCCGGCCCATGGATGCCGCGGCCAGTGGCACGGTGATCGCCGAAGGCGGCGCGGTGTTCCTGCTGGAAGAATACGAACATGCCAAGCGGCGCGGCGCGACGATCTATGCCGAAATTGCCGGGGTGGGCGCCTCGGCCAATGGCACCGCCATCGGCCAGCCCGATAGCAGTGGTCAGGCCCTCGCGGCGGCCATGTCCGCAGCATTGCGGGACGCGAAGGTGGCAGCCGATACCCTCGATGTGATTTGTCCCAGTGGTTATGGCGACCCTGCCTGGGATGCCGCAGACGCCGCGGCGCTGACCAAGTTGCAGGCGCAGCAGGCCCACGTGTGGCCGGTACGCGGCGGCTTGGGGGATTGCGGGGCGGGTGCCCAGGCACTGGATCTGGCGGCGTTGGCCTTGGCGCTCAAGAATCAATATCTGCCCCCGACGGTGAACTGTGATCAGCCCATTGCCGGGCTGAAGGTCGCCAGCACTGGACAAGCCCGGCCGTTGGCCGTGGGCCTGAGTGTCATGGGTGGCATCGGCGGCCAGAATGCGGCGTTGGTTTTGAAACGCTTTGCGGAATAATGTAGCGGACGAATTGCTCCTTGCAGATGGAATAAACAGGTTATGACGCGTAAACGTGTAGTAATTACCGGCATGGGTTGGATTACCCCTCTGGGGCATGATCTGGAGACGGTCTGGGGCAAATTGGTCACCAGCCAGACCGGCATGGCTCCGATCACGCACTTTGATGCGCGGACTTTCCCAACCACCTTTGCCGCAGAAGTGAAAGATTACGACTTTAGCAAGTTTGTCCGCGATGCCAAGGCGCACGAATTCGCCAGCAGCAACGCCCGCTTTGCTTTGGGCGCGGCCATGCAGGCCTGGCGGCAGGCAGGGCTGCGGATGCCCGGTTCCGATCAGGGCTTTGCCGTGGCGCCCGAGCGGGTGGGCTTGTATCTGGGCGCGGGTGAAGGCGGTTTGGATTTTCATAATTTCACGCAGACGTGTCTGACGGGTTGGCCCGCCGGGGCACAGGCGTTGGATATGGTGGCGTGGGCCAAGCAGGCCCTGAGTCATTTTCATGCCTATCGCGAATTCGAACAGGAACCGTGCATGCCCATCGCGCATCTGGCGCTGGAATTCGGCATCCGCGGCCCGGCGTTCAACTGTCTGACCGCCTGTGCGGCCTCCACACAGGCCATCGGCGAGGCGACGGAATTGATCCGCCGGGGCGATGTGGATGTCATGGTCTCGGGCGGGGCGCATTCGATGATTCACCCGCTGGGGATCACCGGTTTCAACCGTTTGACGGCGTTGTCCACGCGGAATGATGATCCGGCCACGGCGTGCCGTCCGTTTGATGCCACGCGCGATGGCTTTGTCATCGGCGAGGGCGCGGGGATTGTGATTCTGGAATCGCTGGAACATGCCCAGGCGCGCGGCGCGACAATTCTGGCCGAAGTGGCGGGTTATGGCAGTTCGGCCGACGCCTTCCGTGTTACCGATCAACACCCCGAAGGCCGGGGCGCACTGGCGGCGATCAATGCCGCGCTGGTGGATGCCCAACTGGGCACCGACGATATCCAATACATCAACGCCCACGGTACGGGTACCAAGGAAAATGATTCGACCGAAACTATGGCCATCCGCCGGGTGTTTGGCGCGCGGGCCAATGATGTGCCGATCAGCTCGATCAAGAGCATGATGGGGCATTTGATTGCGGCGGCGGGCGCGGTGGAATTGATTACCTGCGTCATGGCCATTCGCGACGGGATTCTGCCCCCGACGGCGAATTATGCCACGCCCGATCCGGAATGTGATCTGGATTACGTACCGAATAAAGCCCGCAAGGCCCCGGTGACGGTGGCGATGAGTAATTCGTTCGGTTTTGGCGGTCAGAATGATACAATTATTGTGCGGCGTTTTTCATAACTGGTAGCAGCTATCAGTACACGAGGCAATCATGCGACGGTTTGGAGTCAGCATCGGCATACTGAGTCTGGGACTGGGCGTGCTGTTGGCCGGATGTTCATCCGGGTCCGATGGGGAAGTGATGCGCGAACCCCCGGCCACCGAGGCACCGGCAGCCCCGGAAGTAGTAACCCCCGCGCAGCCGAACTGGTTGGAACGCGCGGCGGATTCCACTGTGGATGCATTCGGCAAGCCGATCCAATGGATCCGTGATGCGGCCAGCACCCAAAAAGCGTCCGAGACACCCCCGGCGGAAGCCAGTACGCAACCCGCTTATGAACCATCGGAATTGATTATTGTGGAACGTCAGCCCCGCGCCACCACGCGCCCCGGGCCGTGAGTTTTTTCTTTTCTGGAGAGTTACTATGACAATTCGTGTTGGTGTGATTGGTTGTGGCGCCATCGGGCAACGTCGGCATATCCCGGAACTGGCCCAGAATGACAAGGTTGTGCTGGCGGCGATCTGCGACTGCAATGAGGCCCGCGTGCAGCAAGTGGCCCAGAAGTTCGGCGTGCCGGAAGCCTACACCGATTACCGCGAAATGTTGACCAGTGCGGACCTGGATGCCGTGGTGATCGGCACCCCGAATTATCTGCACGCGCCCATGGCGCTGGCCGCGTTCAAACAAGGTCTGCATGTGCTGGTGGAAAAGCCCATGGCCACCACCCGCAGCGAAGCGAAAACCATGATCACCGCCGCCCGCAAGGCGCGGAAGTTTTTGATGGTTGGCCACAATCAACGCCTGATGCCCCCGCATATCAAGGCGCGGGAACTGCTCAAGGACGGGGCCATCGGCAAGGTGCTCAGTTTCCGTACCGCCTTCAAACATGGCGGACCGGAGGGGTGGTGTATTGAAAACAGTCTGGACACCTGGTTCTTCCGCAAGTCGGAAGCCGTGCTGGGTGTGACCGGCGATCTGGGCGTGCACAAGGCCGATTTGATGCGTTATCTGCTGGGCGAAGATTTCGCCGAAGTGGGCGGGATTCTTTCCACCCTGGACAAACGCAACCACAAGGGCAAGCTGATCGAAACGGATGACAATGCCTATCTGACGGTGAAAACCAAGTCGGGCATCATCGGTTCGATCATTGTTTCGTGGACCAATTATGGCGAACCCGAAGCCAACTATACCGTGATTTATGGCACCAAGGGCGTGATGATGATGGCCATGGACCCCACCTGGGGCGTGATCGTCCGCAACAAATTCACCGGGGGCGAAGAGCGTTACAAGGTTGGCGCGGTCTCCACCAATGAAAAGCAGTTTAGTTCCGGCGTCAGCGATGCCTTTATCGAATCCATCCTGAAAAACAAAGCTCCCGCCATTGACGGCGTGGAAGGCTATAAGGCACTGGACGTGATTCTGACCGCCATGGACGCGGCCCGGGTCGGCAAGACCCTGAAAATCAAGAATGACGTGCGTTAAAGCCCGTCGGATCCCTGAATTCCACCGGGCGGTTCTGCGGAACCGCCCGTTTTCTTGCGCCGGGTTTCATCGCCTGCGGGGTGGGGATACAATAGCGCTATGAAGATTCGTCGCCCCTGGCTGGATTATCTGGTTTACCTGATGGCGCGGAGTGTGGCGCTGTTCCTGGGCCTGTTCCCGGTGAACGCCAATCTGCGCACAGCCCGGATGCTGGGCGGCGCCTTGTGGGCGGTGGATCGCAAGCACCAAAAGCGGGCCTATGAGAATCTGCGGGCCAGTTTTCCCGACTGGACTGACGACCAGATCAAGGCCACTGCCAAGCGGTCGTTCCAGCATTTCTTGGAATTGGTCATTGACGTACTGTTTTCCACCCGGCTGGTGCATGTGTACAACTGGCATCAATACGTCAAACTGGGGACCCTGTCCGATCCGTTGCGCTGGCAGTTGCAGCAGCGCGGCTGCATCATGCTGACCGGACACTATGGCAACTGGGAAATTCTCGGCTACACGCTGGCTACCCTGGGCTTCGAAAGTTATGCCGTGGCCCGGCCGATTGACAATCCCTATGTGAACGAATGGATTATGGGGGTGCGGCAGAAACGCGGGCAGACCATTTTGTCCAAACGCGGCGTGACGGAAAGTGCCCAGGATGTGCTGGCCCAGCGCGGGGTATTGGGCTTTATTGCCGACCAGAACGCCGGGCCCAAGGGGATGTTTGTCCCATTCTTTGGTCGCCAGGCCTCCACCTACAAGTCCATCGCGTTGCTGGCCATCGAGCACAAAGTTCCGGTGATTATCGGCTGCGCCCGGCGGATTGACGGCAAGTTCGAATTCGATATCGAAGTATCCGACATCATCACACCCGAGGAATGGCAGCACGAGGCCAACGAGGTGCGCTACATCACGGCCCGCTATACCGCCGCGATCGAAAAGTTCGTCCGCCATGACCCGACGCAATATCTGTGGATTCATCGGCGCTGGAAATCGCGCCCCCGTAATGAGGTGCCCGGCAGCGTGGCGGGAGTGGGCTAATCATGCGTGAAAATGACCTGCTGGCCTGGTTCCAAAAACACACCCCGCATACCGCAGCGGTGGCGGTGGGTATCGGCGATGACATGGCCGCGGTCCATTGCCCCGGCGAGTTGGTGCTGCTCAAGATTGATCAATGTCTGGATGGGGTGCATTTTGATTTGGCGACCTGCGGGGGCCGGCTGGCCGGGCAGAAAGCGATGAACCGCTGTTTGTCCGACTGTGCCGCGATGGGGGCATTGCCGTTGGGGGTGCTGGTCTCGGTGGCCTTGCCCCGTGGGTTGAGTGAAGCCACGGTTCGGGAACTCTATCAAGGATGTTTACACGCCTGTCGCGCGGCGGGAGCAGCTCTGGTGGGCGGGGATACCGGCATGTGGGATCATCCGCTGGTCATTACCGTGGCCGCTGCGGGATACGCGCCGGGGCCGACGGTTTTGCGCCGTGGCGGGCAGGTTGGTGATGTGGTCTGTGTGACCGGCCCGCTGGGCGGTTCGCTTTCGGGGCGGCACTTACATTTCACCCCGCGCCTTTGGCTGGCGCAGCAATTGTTAAAAACGGGGCCGATTCATGCCATGATGGACCTGTCGGATGGCCTGGCCCAGGACCTGCCGCGTCTGTGTGCGGCCTCGGGACTGGGTGCGGTGGTTGAATTGGGGACGCTGCCCGTCCATACCGATGCCCGTACGCTGGCGGCGCGTGACCACCGAGCCGCCTGGTGGCATGCGCTGTGCGATGGCGAAGATTACGAACTATTACTCACTACGGACCCGGCCACCGTGCACCGCTGGCAGGCCATGGGCGTGGCTCCCGGACTGCGTGCTATCGGAACCCTGACGGCAGGCAACATCCTGTCGCTGCAGACTGAAACGGGTAAAATCCTACCTTGGCCGGTGGGGGGGTGGGAATATCGGGGGCAGCTTAAACCGCGCTGAAACGCAATGGTTCATCCGCACCCCGGACCTGGCCCAGATTCATCAGGTGTTCGAGGTGGCCGGTCAGCATGCTTTTGCTGTAACTGTCATAGGCCGATGGCCAGGTGCCCAAACGGGGTTTGCTGGCGGGGATCAGTTCGGCCAGCGTCAATCCCGTGGGGTGTTCGCGCAGGGTGTTTAGGATGCTGGCCTCAGCCGCCAGCGCATAGGCCCGGGAATCGGCCAGAAATGCCTGAACTGCGGCATGATCGAGGCAATCCGGCCAGTGGCAACTCAGCAGACGGCGCGGCGCGCGTTTTTGCAGCAGCGCGATGGTGTTCAAATAGTCGGTAATATACATATACGTGCAGGCGAACGCGGGGGTGCCGTCCATATAGTTGTTGGACAGGCCATGCACCGCATCGCCGACGATGGCGGTATCCAACCAGGGCAGGTAGACGCCCAGATGTCCGCGGGAATGGCCGGGCAGATGCAGGATTTCGATATCCTGCTGCGGTCCCAGACGCAGGGTTTCCCCGCCGGTACAGGATAGATGGATGGGGACGTAGTCGGGCTGTTGTTCCGCTGGCAGACTGATGGGGCCGGGGGTGTGGGTTTCAAAACTGCGAAACCGGGCGCCGTAGCGTACGGCGGTGGAGTGCAGGCTGCTTTCCACATCGGCTTTATCGGCCGTGCCACAAATCCGCAGCGCCTCGGGCCACAGTTGGGCCGCCGCCGGCAGACCCTGCGTATGGTCGTTATCCGGATGGGTCAGCAGTATGTGGGTGATCCGATGGTCGGCAATCCCGACCTGCTGCAAATACGGACGGATTTCCCGGGCGGGAATTTCCGCATCCCCGACATCCATGAGCAGGCACGCTTCCGCGGCTACAATCAGGTACAATTTAAGTGGCCGGCCCTTATAAACGATCGGAATTTGATGAATTCCGGGTAGTATTTCCGCCATGGTACATCCTTGTTGGCTAATTTTACGTCTTTATACGGGACGGGCTTGCCAGCGACCGATCCCTTAACGACAATCATACCATGATAATAGGAGTGTGTAAGTTGGTAAATCCGCAACTTTTACGTATCGTGGACGCCAACGCCAACCGCGCCCGCGAGGCGCTGCGCGTGTTGGAGGATTACAGCCGTTTCGCGCTCAATGATGCCAAAATCAATACCCAACTTAAACATTTGCGTCACCAACTGGCCCAAGTGATGCAGCAGCCGGAACTTAGTGCCGTGATTCTGGCCCGCGATACCGCAGGGGATGTGGGCACGGACATCAAGACCCCGCAGGAACTGACCCGTACTACGGCAGGGGCCGTGGTCATCGCGGCGGGGAAACGCCTATCCGAAGCGCTGCGGAGCATGGAAGAATCCTGCAAAGTTATTTGCCCCGCCGTGGTGCGGGAATTGGAGACCATGCGTTACGCGGGCTATGACGTGGAAAAAGTACTCGCACGGACATTATTGCCGACGGCCGTATTACACGGGGTCTATGTATTGCTGACCGAGTCCCTGTGTGTGCGGCCCTGGCAAGATGTCCTGCATGCGGTTTTAGCTGCCGGGGCGAGTATGGTGCAACTGCGGGAAAAAAGTTTGCCGGATGCGGAATTGCTGGCCCGGGCCACGTATGTGGCTCAGGCATGCCGGCAGGCCGGAGCTGTGGCGCTAATCAATGATCGTCCTGATATCGCTGTTCTGGCCGGGGCGCACGGGGTGCATGTGGGCCAGACTGATTTGCCCTGTGCGCAATTACGCCGGGGGTTCGGGGCCGAACTGCTGGTGGGGGTGTCTACCGAAGCAGTCGCGCAGGCCCAGACCGCCGTTGCGGATGGCGCCAGTTATGTCGCTGTGGGACCCATGTATGCCTCTACCACCAAAACAAAACCGCGCGTAGCGGGACCGGAATATCTCCAGGCCGTGCGGGCGGTGGTGGCACGCCCCATTGTGGCTATTGGTGGTATTACGCCCGAACGCAGCGCACAACTGCGGGCGCTGGGCGCTGATGTAGTGGCGGTGTGCGGCGGGATTATCGCCGATGCGGACCCCGCGGTCCGCTGCCGGGAATATGTTGCGGCCATGGGCCCGGCCACAGGGGGCGCACCCCATGGCTAGTGAACGCTTTGTCCGGCACGCCAACATCATGTCGGTGTTAACCACGCTGGCGCGGGTGTCAGGTCTGCTGCGCGACAAGATTGCCTCGTATTATCTGGGTGTGGGTACCGAGTGGGGTGCCTTCTGGATGGGCTTTATGCTGCCTAATCTGTTTCGGCGGATCTTTGGCGAAGGCGCGCTGACTGCGGCGGTGGTGCCGGCGTACACGCGCTTGCGCGAGACGCAGGGGCAGGCCGCGGCGGATAAGCTGGCCAGTACCATTTGCAGTTTTCTGGTGGTGGTGTTGGGGGCGATTACGGTAATCGGCGAAGCCGTGCTCTTGCCGTTGGCGTTGCAGGAATCGTTCACCCCGGCCAATCGGCTGGCGTTCTGGATGATGGCCATCATGCTGCCGTATTGCAGTCTGGTCTGTCTGGTGGCGATTTTGAGTGCGATCCATACTGTGCACGAGCGTTTCATCATGCAAAGTCTGGTGCCGGGGGTGATGAATTTGGTTTTCCCGCTGGCGGCGGGGCTGTCGGTATGGCTGTGGGGCGCGGGTTACCCGATCGAAAAGCGCATCTTTTGGGCCGCCGGTGCCGTGCTGGTGGCGGGGGTGATACAGGTGGCCATGATGCTGCCGGGGTTGCACGCGGCGGGCGTGCGGGTGCGGCCCACGCTGCGCTGGGCGGGCAGTGGATTGCGTGAAGTGCTGGTGCCGATGGTGCCGATTATGTTGGCCATGGTGGCGATTCAGATCGGCACGTATCTGGATGGACAGATTGCCTGGTGGTTGTCGCCGGATGGGCATGATGGCGTGAAGACGGTTACCCTATGGGGTTATCAGTTCACGCTGCCGATGCAGGCTGGCGCGCTGGCGAAGTTATCCATTGCCCAGCGGATTTATCAATTGCCGGTGGGAATTTTTGGTGTGGCGCTGGCCACAGCGGTATTTCCGCTGCTGTCCAAAGCCGTGGTGGAGAACGACACGCCAGAGTTCAAACGTCTGCTGGTGGCGGGGTTGCGCAAAGTATTATTTCTGGCGATTCCTTGTAGTGCGGGAATGATTCTGATCGCCCATCCGCTGATCACGCTGGTCTATTCAGGCAAATACACCACGCCTGCGGATGTGGATCGTGCGTGGTGGGCGGCCATGTGGTATTGCGCGGGGATTGTGTTTTTCGAGCTGCAGATGGTGCTGATGCGGGCCTACTACGCCCAGCGTGACACCCTAACGCCTGCCAAAATCGCGGCGCTCATGGTGGGGGTGTCCATGAGTTTGAATCTGCTGTTGATCTGGCCTCTGGCGGAAGGGGGGATTGCGGCGGCGACCAGTATCAATAGCTGTTTGCAGTGCCTGATTCTGCTGCTGATCATGCGCCGGCGTTTGGGTGGTCTGGATTTGCACGGCATGGGCAAACATGTATTGCGGATCGCACTGGTGACTCTGCTCATGGCGATTATCGGTGCGGCGGTGATTTATACCCGGGGCTGGTGGTTTGAACCCATCGCCAAAATTCTGGGGCTGGCGGGATCGCAGCGCCCTCTGATGTTACGCGCGGCGCTGGAATTACCCCTGCAGGTGGGGGTGTGCGGGGTGGTCTTTGTCGTGGCTGTCCGGCTGTTAAAGATGCCGGAATTGTATGACGTGCCGATGGTGGGGCGAATCTTGGGCAAATACTTGCGGCGGTGAGGCCTACAATCAGCTATGGACGATAAACACAAAAAACATCTGGCCCTGACCCAGGT
>JBAXGE010000012.1:0-30040 GCA_037139555.1 Phycisphaerae bacterium | reverse complement strand
TGGAGTATACCAAACAAAACCAGAACGTCAAGTGTGGATAACTTTTGTCTGGGGACGCATTATGCGGTTGGATGCAAGGGATGAAAAATCACAGATATTTTGAACCATACTTCAGGAGCAAGGCTCTCCCCACCGAACTTTCCCGCGATAAATCGGCTAAGATGAAAAGTTCGCCCAAGGTGGATACCATATTCCGCCTTGATAGGTGAGTTTTTGCCCTGTTTTTGTCAGAAAGGTCGTATTATGGCCCCGGTGAACTATTGTAATGCCCGTCAGACCCTGCAAACCGCTCTTGGGGACAAGGTTATTTACCGCCTCGATGCCCTGAAGCAGATTGGGCCGGTGGATCGTCTGCCCTATAGCATTAAAGTCTTGCTGGAGGCGTGTTTACGCCATTTCGACGGCTATATTGTCACCGAAGAATCGGTCAAGGCACTGGCCAACTATAACGCCAAGAACGTCGGCGAAGTGGAAATCCCCTTCATGCCCGGCCGGGTGGTGTTGCAGGACTTTACCGGCGTGCCCTGCGTGGTGGACCTTGCCGCAATGCGGGCGGCCATGATCCGCATGGGCGGCGACCCCAAGAAGGTTAATCCGCTGGTGCCGTGCGATCTGGTGATTGACCATAGCGTGCAGGTGGATGCCTTCGGCACCGCCGATGCCCTGCAAATCAATACCACCCACGAATTTGAACGCAATACCGAACGCTACCAGTTCCTCAAGTGGGGCCAGCAGGCGCTGAGCAACTTCCGCGTGGTGCCCCCCGCCACCGGCATTATCCATCAGGTAAACCTCGAATATCTGGCCAAGGTCGTGTGGGAAAAAGACGGCGTGCTGTATCCCGATAGTCTGGTGGGGACCGACAGCCACACCACCATGATCAATGGTCTGGGCGTGCTGGGCTGGGGTGTGGGTGGCATTGAGGCCGAAGCCGTCATGCTCGGTCAACCCATCTATATGCTCATCCCCGAAGTGGTGGGTTTTAAGCTCACCGGCAAGCTGGCCGAAGGCGTCACCGCCACCGATCTGGTACTCACCGTCACGCAGATGCTGCGCAAGCTGGGCGTGGTGGGCAAGTTTGTGGAATTCTTCGGCCCCGGCCTGGCGGAAATGACTCTGGCCAATCGCGCCACCATCGCCAACATGGCCCCGGAATACGGCGCCACGTGCGGCTTTTTCCCGGTAGACGAACAGACGCTGAAGTATCTGCAACTCAGCGGCCGCGATGCCAAGCTGATTGCCACCGTGGAACAATACGCCAAAGCCCAGGGCTTGTGGCGCAATGATGCGTATCCGATCGAATACAGCGCTGTGATGGAGTTGGATTTGAGCACAGTGGTGCCGTCGCTGGCCGGGCCCAAACGCCCACAGGACCGCATCGCGCTGACGGACATCAAGTCAAGCTGGACGGCGGAACTGCCCAAGTTCCTCGCGGGCACGGGCAAGGCCAATACCGCCCCCAAGCCGGTAACGGAAGCGGATCTAGCCCGCAGCGTCACGGTGACCAATGCGGGACAGACGTTTGAACTCAAGCATGGCGCTGTGGTGATCGCGTCCATTACCAGTTGTACCAACACCTCGAACCCCGAAGTGATGCTGGCCGCGGCGCTGGTGGCCCAGAAGGCCAACGCGCTGGGGCTTAAGAGCCAGCCCTGGGTGAAAACCTCGCTGGCCCCCGGATCCACAGTGGTAACGGAATATCTGAACGCCGCGAATCTGATGGGCGATCTGGATGCGCTGGGCTTTAATGTCATCGGCTATGGCTGCGCGACGTGCATCGGCAACTCCGGCCCGCTGCCGGAGGCGATTGCCAAAGCGGTGCAGGCTAATGATCTGGTGGTAACCTCGGTGTTGTCGGGTAACCGCAACTTCGAAGGCCGCGTGCATGCGGATGTAAAGGCTAATTATCTGGCCTCACCGCCGCTGGTGGTGGCGTATGCGTTGGCGGGTAATGTCAATATTGACCTGACGAAAGACCCCCTCGGCACCGCGACCAAAGGCCCCAAAGCCGGCCAAAAGGTATATCTGCGCGATATCTGGCCGACCCAGAACGAAATCGCCGATGTGATGGCACGGTGCGTCACACGCGAACAATTCGTCACCCAATATGCCAATGTTTCGGCGGGTTCCCAGCAATGGCAGGCCATTCCCACCTCGACGGGCGAATCCTTCCAATGGGTGCCCCAGAGCACGTATATCCAAGAGCCCCCCTTCTTCGAAAATCTGGCCCCCAGTTCCTCGCCGATTCAGGCCATCCGTGGCGCCCGCGTACTGGGCAAGTTTGGCGACAGCGTGACCACCGATCACATCAGCCCGGCGGGTTCGATCAAGAAAGAAACCCCGGCCGGCAAGTATCTGATCGAAAACGGCGTTCCGGTGTCACTGTTCAACAGTTACGGCGCCCGCCGGGGCAATGACCGCGTGATGACGCGCGGCACGTTTGCCAATATCCGCGTGAAAAATCAGATCGCTCCCGGCACCGAGGGCGGCTGGACGACGGATTTCACCGATGGGCAAGTCAAATACATTTACGAGGCCGCGCTAAATTACAAGGCCGCCGGAATTCCGCTGGTGGTATTGGCGGGCAAGGATTACGGCATGGGCTCCAGCCGCGACTGGGCGGCCAAGGGGACTTTCCTGTTGGGTGTGCGGGCAGTGATTGCCGAGAGCTTTGAACGTATCCACCGCAGCAATCTCGTGGGTATGGGCGTGCTGCCGTTGTGTTATAAGTCGGGCGAGACAGCCCAGAGCCTGGGCCTGACCGGGCAGGAAACCTTTGCCTTTGATATCAACGACCAGCTCAAGCCCCGGCAGCCTGTGCAGGTCACGGCGACCAGCCCCGATGGCACGGTCAAGACGTTCACCGCGGTCTGCCGGATTGATACGCCGGTGGAAGTAGATTACTACCGTAACGGCGGTATCTTGCAGACGGTACTACGGAAGATGGCCAAAGCCTAAACTAAGCCCACAACCTTACACTCACCCCGAAGGGACCGCTTTACGGTCCCTGCTTTTTTGGCTGGGTGGCGGCAGGTTTCGTGGTAGCACGAGGTTGGATGGTGGGGGTAACGGCCTGACGACCCTCGATGCGATCCAACGCGGCCTTGGCGTCCATGGTCAGACGGGCACCGGCAGCGCCGCCAGCCCATTTCGCCAACAATGCCTTGGCGCCATCATGGTTCATAAATTCCAACGCACAAATGGCCCGGAGGGTGCCCATTTCCTTGGGGCCACGCGCCAGATCGGCCCCCGCTTGACTGAGCAGGTCATTGATTCGGGCCTTGACCTCGAAGGAAGGTTTGCCCGTCAACGCTTGACGCAGCGCCGGTTCGGCCACCCGGCCCAAGGCCCCCAATTCCCGCGACGCAGCCTCGCGGATGTTGAAATCATCGTCATCGAGCTGACGGATCAGTTTGACGATTTCGGTGTCTTTATTGTCCAATTCCAAATTCTTATCCAACCATGCGATGGCGACCTCGGGGTTATAGACCATTTTCCAGACTGCCCGCCAGGATTTGACCGGATCGGAATCGGTGAGTTCGCCCCAGATTTTTCCGGCCACAAACGTGGTATCCACCGGTTTGCCTTCGGCTTTGAGTTGTTCGTAGGGATCAAGCGACCACACATTGGCCACGCCATCATTCCCCACAGAGACGAACGTACGACTATCGCGGGTAAATTGCACCATTGAAATGAGCCCCAAATGCCCCTGATACTGCATGATGGGTTTGCCGATGGCAAGGTCCAATACTTCCACTTTTTCATTATTTGACAAAGCCACAAAACGACCACAGGCGGAAACCGACGTGTGGACATTCGTGAAGTCTTTGTAATCATGCTTCGTATGCGTGTAGGTCCAGAGCTTTTGCCCGGTAGCCAATTCAATTGCGTCTAAATTATGCTCCCCCGTGGCGAGTACGACACGGTTATCCCGTGCCATTTCCACCCGGTAGATCATACTACCCCACCGCTGATCACTATCACCAATCTTGTCGGCCACCAGTGTTTCTTCCCCGGTTTGGGGATCAATTACCGACAAACCATAACCTGCGGTGACCAGATATTTGCCATCCCGCGTATACGTGCACGCAGTGGCATACACCTGACTGGCAATCTTATTGACGACCTTGCGTTTTTTTAGATCTGAAATATCCACCAGTAGTACACGCAACTTATCCCGGACAACCTGCCCCTCCTCCTCCTGAACACGTATCGTAAAGGCAGCCTGGGTTTTGGTGGGATTAATGCTGCTGTCACGGATTGCCTCTGCGGCCGGGTCCAGATCGTTGGCCCCCAGACGTTTGCGGTTGATCGTGTCCCACAGATAGAGCTTATTGGATTCGGTAACGGTTGCCAACAGACTGCCGTCAGGGGAGATCGAACCATTGCTCTGTGTTTGCCGATGCGTATATATCCGGCCCACGACCCGAGGCTTGTCATAATTCCAAAATAGTAACTGGCCTTCGGTGCTGGTACTGACCATCAGCGTGGGATTTTGACTCACGGCAAAGACCGAACTCAACGGTAGTTTCATATCATCCACGAGATATTTTTGCTTGCCGGTATCAAGATCGTAAATTGAGATATTCACATCGGCCAGACTCAGGGCCAATTCGTGATTGGGCAGATTCACTTCCAACTGGGGTGAGAAGCGGGTCCACTCATAATAGTGCAGCGCATCCTTGGCCCAACGCAGCGTGCCGTCGGCAGCGTCAAACACTTCGACATTAGCCTGCGTACGCACGGCCAGCGTTTTACCATCAGCGGTCCAGCGGGTACATAAGGGGGCGATCTGTTTGGTCAGTTTTTTTCGCCAGACCAGTTTGCCGGTATCAGCATTGATCACGATAGCCTCGGTTAATGAAGTGGCCAGCGAGATCATTTTGCCATCCGGCGAATACTCGGCATTAAACAGCATTTGCTGGGGTTGATTGTTCAATATTTCTGCGGCAATCGTATTCAGCGCTGCCAACGGGGCATAGTTCTTGGTGTCGAAACTCAGGATGGACGAGTAATTGGCCACGCTCAGTTTTTTACCATCCGGGCTGAAACAGGCCATGCCGTTCACGGGTTTATTCTCCACGCGAATTTCTTTGATCATATTGCCAGTCAGCGCATCTACCACAAACAAAGCGGCCCCCGATATGACCAGAGACTTGCCATCAGGATGACAACGGATTTGGGTTAAAGACCATATGGTGGTATCAGTGTCTTCCGCGGGAACCTCAGGCAGGATATATTGCCGGGCCCATAGATAGGTGCGGGTTCGCAGATCAATACAGGACAGTACATAGCTGAAATATTTGCGGCTGCCATCTTCGAGGCTCGGACACTCCGACCCCAAGAGATATACTTTGCTGTCATCTGGCGAGAAACAGGGAAAAGAACCGGTGGCGCTGAATTCTTTCCAGGGCTCTTGCGGGTTGTTATACTTGTGTAATATTTGGTGGCCTGTGGTCGTGTCATAAACGAAAAAATCCCTGTCCACACCGTAACCGGCCAGATATTTGCCACTGGGGCTGGCGGCGAGGGACAGACACAGATTAAGGGATTTGTACTTGGTCGTACCCAGTCGTGCAACGGCCCCCGGGGGTAAGGGCATACCACCGGCGTCCACGCGTTCCGGCAAAGCATTTTTAACCGGCCCGGCGATAATGTCCTGTTTGTTCAAAACCGCCACGTCAAGTTTATTCACCGTCACCGCGCCCCAAGTCAGGACGGTACCCAACATGCCCATAGCCAAACCGCCCAGTAATCTGGCGCAAAATCTGTTTTGTAGCATACGATTAACTCCCGATAGATGACTCGCATATTACCCGAAAAAATTAATATCGCAAATTCACGTCGTTGCCGTTAAAGATAAATTTTCCGCGTTTTAGTGCATCACGCAGATATTTCATGCCTGAATGCGTGAAATATCCCCCAACGCAAGCCCCCGCGACTTGGCCCCGAAGCGGGAAAACAGGTATATTAAGGTTTTATCGCAGGCATTATCGGAGTTCGTCCATGTCCCGACATCAGCATAGCGCAGGCACCGCCGTGGCCGCCGCCCCCAAGCGGGCCCATATCAAGCACCATTTTCTGTTTCTGGGCAAGTTCTTCCAGAACCGCAAGAGCATTTCCAGTGTGTGGCCGTCGAGTCCGCATCTGGCCAAGGCCACCATTCACCGGGTAAATTTTCAAACTGCCAAAGTTTTAGTTGAATTGGGCGCGGGTACCGGTCCCATTACCGAAGCGGTGGTGAAACGTTTGCAGCCCCATACCCGGTTTGTCGCCATCGAACGCGATCACGACTTTGCCAAGATTTTACAAGACCGTTTCAGCAGTCACCCCAATGTGCATATCGTGCGGGCCGATGTACGGGATTTGTCCCAAGTGCTGGCCGATTTGAAGATCAAGAAGGTGGACAATTTCCTGAGCTGTCTGCCCACGCCGAACCGCTTACCGCCGGAAATATGCAACCGCTTGCTGGAATCCATCGAGGAATATCTGGCGCCGCAAGGAATCTACAGCAACATCACCGAAGTTCCACTGCTATACAAAAAGTATTACCGCACGTTATTCAAGCATGTGGACTTCCAGTTTGTCCCGCTGAATATGCCACCGGGCGGCGTATATCATTGCCGGGAATTCAAGAAGCAAAGCCACAAATAATATCTGGAAAACCACGGATTGCACGGGCGGACCCGGCCGCGCCCCGACTGCGCTCAAGGGGTGTTTGCAGGTTCCGAACTGGGGATAAAGATTGGTTGTGTGGCGGGTTCCGGTGGAGCAGAGGGAGTTTGGCCAGCGCGGGCCGGGGGAAAATCACTGACCTTCAAAACCGTCAACCCTCTGATGATGTTAAAATTTTCCGGCGCCAAAGTGGCACCACCGCGATTCAGATAATGCAGCACATTTTCCCGATCCTTGAAAAACTTTTCATCAAAGCCATAGGTGAGATACTGCCGGGAGATTTCGTACCAATCCATGATTACCAGATCAATCCCGAGCTTGGCCATCAACTCGGCACTGCGTTCCCCGCCTACTTTGGTATACGACTCCACCAGATCAAAGGTTTCATTACGGTCAAAGGTGGTATTGTAAATGACCTCACCGGGTACGTAGAGCGGACACAACCGGGGCGGCCCCACGAGGAGTGTTTTCCGCTGAAGCGGCCAATGGGGCAGCGGTTCCGTGGCAAATACTTCCGGCACCCGGATGGTTGCCGTCTGGCCAATGAGGTACTTCACATAGTCCTCGGGGTAGCCCAGCAGAATCCCGGCCGCAGTCCAGATAAACAGGGCCGAGCCCAGGACATGCACCAGCAGGACACTGGTAATCAACGTCCGCCAGGCTGTGGCAATTTCGGCAGTATATCCCAGTAATATGGCTGCGGGGATTAACGCAGGCAGGAGGAAGCGTGCCTGCATATGGGTCAAGTATACCCACAAGCAGATTTGGACCACCAAAATCGTGAAACACCAGCGCCCCACGCCGCGCGGGATGGCGGCCAGCAGGCCCAGGGGCAACAGGATAAAAATGACACCAATCCGTAAACTACGGGACGGGAAGGTATCACTCTGGGGCATCCCCGAGAACCAACCAGCAATCCGGGCCAGACCGGGCGACCATTGTTCATCCAGCAGGGTTTGACGCGTGAAGGCTTTGATATGGCCGCGGGGGCCAAACTCACTCGGCTGATGCCCATGACCACGCTCCCACTTCACCACCTGGGCATCGGTCCAATGACCCTGCCCGAGCGTCCCGGCGAAGAGCGGAAAGACCGGGTTGCCGCGTTGCTGAGGTGTGGCGGTCGCCACCGAGGACCGGATCGCCCATGGCGCGTAAACCAAACCCGTCAGCAGCAATACCCCCAACACCGCACGCCAACGGCCACGGAAAAAGAGGATCATAATCACCGGCACTACGACCATCATCACGGCGGGCAATTTATACCCCACGGAAAAACCGCAGAGCACACCGACCATCAGGGTGGGCCAGAAACCGCGCGCCCCGCTGAATATGATGCCTAACGCCAACACCAGACATAACAAGACCCCACCTTCGTTATAGGCCAGCGCACCGGTGACGATAACCCATGGGGTGGATAGGAACAGCAACACCGCCACCACCCGGGTCCACAGCGTCATCGGGGTGGGCATCAGGGCGAGCGCCGCAGCGGTTAACAGCATGAAACCGGCATGCAGCATCTGGGACGGCACGACCGCATATAAGTATGAAACCCCTTCCGCTGGCCCCTGCACCAGACGCATCAGGAGCACGAAGAGCATTTCCATATTTTCCGGCATGAACGAATACACATTATGGTGTAGTGGTGCAGTGGAGTTATTTTGTAAATATTCCCGCGGCAGTTGGAGGTGATAGGTTATGACATCATACCCCCGGCCTTCCGACACCCACAGGAAACCGGGCGGTATGACCAGCACCGCCAGCAAGGCCGCAATCGGGATGGCCGTCAACAGGAATAGCCCCTGGTCCCAATTCACCGGTTGGCTCCACAGTCGGGTTTTGCGGCTCCGATACCATAAAATCAAGGGGTAGATGCCCAAGGTCCCGGCCAAACCCAGCATTATGATCGGACCGATCCCCTGCAATGCCTTCATACTGCCCAGCAGCATGGTGCCCAGGCCCAGACCGCCGAACCCCAAGGCCATGCTCAAAACCACCCGATACGCCTCTGGCCATGGGCTTTCCTGCAACCATGCGTCTTTGGCGATCGGAGCGGTGAGAAACATCCCCAACAGCAGCGCCGCAACCAGCACGGGGACCAGAATCAGGGATTTGTAGGCCAGCGTATAGAGCAACAAAGGGGTATGCTGGGCGGTGAGAAAAAACAGCACCAGCATGAGCAGCAGGGCAAATCCCGGCAGCAAAACCCACGCCCGGGCTCCGGTACGTTGCAGTACCAAATCACCGGAAGCCAGACGAAATGGCGGGGTTCGTGCCATAGAACGCTTTTACCCTTGGCGAATGGCCCATTTGAAACCGCGCCGCATTAATTCCAACGGCTCCGGCTGATCAAATATATTAGCCTGATGGCCCAAGGCATTATAGAACACCCGGCCCTGACCCCAGTATTTGGTCCAAACCTGGGGCATATCCACCGGGCCGTTACCAGTGTGGGGGCCAACCACGCCGGGGGCGGGGAAGCGGGTGGTGGCCAACACTTTCACCGCCGGGTCCACGTGCAGATAGTATTGTTCGCTGGTGACTTCAAAATCCGGGATGCCCCGGGTAATTTCATGATCCGTGGCGGTCATGTGGACCCAGTAGTGTACCCCATCGTTGCCGGGATGGGCCACCCATTGGCCGCCAGTCATGAATTGCCAGCCGGTATTTTCGCGGAAAGCGTCGCACATTCCGCCATGGCAACCCGCGATGCCGGTGCCCGCCTGCACAGCGGCATCCACACTCTGCCATTGTTCCTTGGTGATTTTACCCATGGTCCACACGGGCACGAGCAAATCCAAGGCCGCGATTTTGGCGGTGTCCAACAACACATCCAGCGTGTCGGACACTTCCACCAGCACCCCTTGGGCACGCAATTCACGGGCGAATATTTCCGCTACCTGGACGGGTTGGTGGCCATCCCAGCCACCCTGAACGATCAATGCCGAAGCCATTAATAATCTCCGATAATTTCAATAATTAGCCTAGCGCATTTAGCTTATTGCGGATTGGGGATAAAGTCCCCACCGCGACAGCGTTTCAAATAATTGAGTGCATGCACCTGACCGGTCATTTCCAGATCACCCTTATAGATGGGGTCATGCCAGCCTTCGATATCAATGGTGCCCTTGAAGTCGTGCTGCCGCAGGATGGTGATGACATCGGTCCAATTGGTATCGCCGAAGCCGGGGCTGCGGTGCCATACCCAGGGCTGGCCGCCGCGCAGGCCGGTGCGCCTGAGCACATCCCAGGCGATGGAGGCATCCTTGCCATGAATATGAAATACTTTCTTGGCCCACTGGCGCAGATTGGCAATCGGATCCACCAGACTGACCATCTGGTGACAGGGTTCCCATTCCAGCCCCAGATTGGCGGCGGGAACTTCGTTGAACATCATTTCCCACGCGGTGGGACTATGGGCAATGTTGTATTTGGGCGCCGCCCAAGTACCACCCATATCGCAATTTTCAAACGCAATACGCACACCCAAGTCGGCGGCGCGTTGGCCTAGCGGGGTGAACACCTCTTTGAACCGGGCCATGGACTTGTCCACGCTCTGATTTTCCAAAGCCCCGGCAAAGCCGCACACCAGGTCCGTCTGGAACAACGGCGCCGCATCAATCATACGTTCCCAATCCTTGCGGGTTTGTTCGTCCTGCAGAGGATTGCCAAAAATACCAATAGCACCTACCACAGCTTTATTGCCCAGGCAATCCAACACTTCTTTGGCGGTCTTGGCCAAATCCACCGCGCCGATATACTGCCAGCAGGTTAACTCGAAACTCTCGAAACCATGGGGCAGGATTTGCTTGATATACCCGGCACCTTTTTCCATCTGGGCCATCGTACCGATCCGAATGTCCGCGTGCTTCTGACGACTCATTGGGTTGCAACCTTTACTTAAGAAACTGCACCGATATTGATTCCATTCCAAGCCAGCCTGCAGAACCGGCGCTGCTACAGGTGCGCTATGAGCACTTATCCTACCTTAAAGCGGGTAAAAGGGAAAAGCCGACCCCAAACTTGCTCTTTATTTGTCCGTGCCGGATAATCCGGGCTCTGTGGCGCTCGTTTTCTAAGGAGTTTTCGCTGTGCAATATGTTAATTTGGGACGTTCGGGGCTGAAGGTTTCGCGGCTGTGTTTGGGGACCATGAATTTTGGGCCGAGTACCGACGAAGCCACTTCCTTCGCCATTATGGATGAAGCGCTCACGCAAGGGATTCAATTCTTTGATACGGCCAATACCTATGGGGGCAAAGCGACCGAGGAAATCATCGGGCGCTGGTTCAAACAGAGTGGCCAACGTGACGCCGTGGTTCTGGCCACCAAATTCCAAGGTAGCACCGGCCCGGGTCCCAATGACCGGGGCGCATCGGCATATAACATCCGCCAAGCCTGCGACGCATCCCTGCGGCGCCTACAAACTGATCACATTGACCTCTACCAGATGCACCACTGTAACCGCGATGTGCCATGGGATGAGTATTGGCAGGCCATGGACGTATTGATTCAGCAGGGCAAAATTATCTACACGGGCAGCAGCAACTTTGCGGGCTGGCAGATTGCCTCCGCCAATGAAGCCGCCCGGCAGAAGAACCTGCTCGGATTGGTGTCGGAACAACACCGCTTCTCGCTCCTGTGCCGCTGGGCCCAGTTGGAAGTACTACCCGCGGCCCGGGCTTATGGGGTGGGCGTGATTACCTACTCGCCATTGGCCAGTGGCATCCTCGGCGGTCCGGCCACAGAAACCGCCGGCCGGCGCGGCGGCAACCCCAAACATGAAGCCACACGCACCCGGTTGCAGACCCAGTTGGGCCCATGGGAAGAATTGTGCGCCCAGTTGGGCCATGCGCCCGCGAATGTGGCGTTGGCGTGGCAGTTGAATTTCCCCATGATCACCGCCCCGATTATCGGCCCGCGCACCGTGGCGCAAGTCAAGGATGTGTTGGACGCGGTCACGATCAAACTGGATGCCCCTACCCTAGCCCGTTTGGATGAGATTTTCCCGCCGGTGGCGGATCCGGAAATTCAAAAATGGATGAAGGGCCCCTATCGGCTGGAAAGCCCGGAAGCCTACGCCTGGTAAGAGCGGTGGCTAAACGCCGGAGCGGTTGGCGCCGCGCCGCGGGCTGCTTATGATGGCCGCTTAAGATTTGATTGCTGTCAAGAATATTACCCCTGGTTTGCTTACGCTCTTAAGTAGGAGTTACCCGCATGGCACGTCCCGTCACACTATTCACCGGACAATGGGCTGATCTTCCCTTCGAAACCATCTGCCAGAAAGCCAAAGCCTTCGGGTACGATGGCCTGGAACTCGCCTGCTGGGGCGATCACTTCGATGTGCGCAAAGCCGTCAGCGATCCCGGTTATGTCAAAACCCGCTGGGATATTCTGGGCAAGTATGGCCTCAAGTGCTATGCCATCTCCAGCCATTTGGTCGGTCAGGCCATTTGCGATTTGATTGATCCCCGGCACAAGCAGATTCTCCCCGACCATATCTGGGGCGATGGCGAGCCCGAAGGCGTGCGCCAGCGTGCGGCCGAGGAAATGAAACTCACCGCCAAGGCCGCGCGGTTGTTATTTGACGCCGCGCCGGCCGCGATTAAAAACGAAATGAAGCACGCCGTGGTCAATGGCTTTACCGGTTCGAGCATCTGGCATCTGGTCTATTCGTTCCCGCCGGTGCTGCCCAACCAGTTGGAGCAGGGCTATCAGGATTTCGCGGACCGCTGGAATCCCATTCTGGATGAGTTCGACAAGTACAATGTGGTCTTCGCACTCGAAGTCCACCCGACCGAAATCGCCTTTGATGTCGTCTCGGCCAAACGGGCCTTGGAAGCCGTGGGCAACCGCAAAGCCTTTGGTTTCAACTACGATCCGTCCCACTTTGTCTATCAGGGCGTGGATTATGTCCAATTCATTCGCGAGTTGGGCAGTCACATCTATCACGTCCACATGAAAGACGCCTGGTTCAGCCCCACCCCCCGGCGTTCGGGCGTGTTCGGTGGCCACCTGCCCTTCGGCGATCGGGAACGTTATTGGGAATTCCGCTCCTTGGGCCATGGCAGCGTGAATTTCGAAGAAATTATCCGCAACCTCAATTTCATCGGCTATCAGGGCCCCCTGTCGGTGGAATGGGAAGATCAGAATATGAATCGCGAACACGGCGCCACCGAAGCGGCGGCGTTTGTGAAACGGGTGAACTTCGCCCCCAGCGATATCGTGTTCGATGCCCAGTTTGACCGTTAATAGTTTTTGTGCTCATAAATAAACGCCTAATCTTATTGTTGGAGTTCACACATGGCTCTGCTGGGTATTGATATCGGCACCTCGGGTACCAAGGTTCTCCTGCTGTCCGAAACGGGCAATGTTCTGGCCACGGCGGAAGCGCCGCATGAGTTGCTGACCCCCAAGCCCGGCTGGACCGAACAAGACCCCGCCAACTGGTGGTCCGCCGTGCAGAAAGCCACCAAGGCCGTGCTGAAGAAAGCCAAGCTCAAAGGTAGTCAGGTGCGGGCCATCGGCCTGTCGGGCCAGATGCATGGTTCGGTATTTCTTGATGGCGCTGGCAAGGTCCTGCGCCCCGCGCTGCTCTGGAATGACCAGCGCACCGGCGAACAGTGTGCCCAGATTGAAGCCGCAGCGGGCGGCCGGGAAAATCTGATTCAGATGGTGTCGAATCCCGCGTTGACGGGCTTTACCGCCCCCAAGATTCTCTGGTTCCGCCAACACGAGCCCAAGAAATTCGCCAAATGTCGTCAGGTGCTGCTGCCGAAAGATTACATTCGTTATTGCCTGACCGGCGATTATGCCACCGAAGTATCCGATGCTTCGGGCACGCTGCTGCTGGATGTCAAAAACCGCCAGTGGCATAAGGAACTGATCAGCAAGCTGGAACTCGACCCCGCACTGCTGCCGCCGGTACATGAAAGTCAGGAAATCACCGGCACAGTAACCGAAGAGGCCGCCAATCTGCTGGGGATTGCCTCGGGCATCCCGGTGGTCGGCGGTGGCGGTGATCAGGCGGCGGGCGCGGTGGGTACTGGCGTGGTAGAGGCGGGTCTGGTGTCAGCCTCAATGGGAACCAGCGGAGTCATCTTCGCCACCAGCAGCGCCCCGCAAACCGATCCCGCTGGCCGGGTGCATACCATGTGCCACGCCATTCCCGATACCTGGTGCGTGTTCGGCTGCATGCTGTCGGCAGGCGGTTCGTACCAATATCTGCGTAACACCTTCTTCGCCGATGAAGTCCGCAAACTCAAAGACCCTGGCGTTTTGTATAAAAAACTCGACGCCATGGCCGCGGCCACGCCGATGGGTTGTGAAGACCTAGTCTTCCTGCCATATCTGACCGGTGAACGCTGCCCCCATGCCGATCCGCACGCCAAGGGCGCCTATATCGGTCTGACCCCCCGCCACACTATGGCCCACATCGTGCGGGCCACCATGGAAGGCATCACGTATGGCATGCGCGAACAGATCGAAATCTTCCGTAGCATGAATATCGCGGTGAATCAGGTGCGGGCCTCGGGCGGCGGCGCCCGCAGCGATTTCTGGCGGCAGATGCAGGCCGACATGTATCAGGCCCCGGTGGTCACCATCAACGTGGCCGAGGGGGCGGCGCTGGGTGTGGCCATCCTCGCGGGGGTGGGTGCGGGTGAATGGGCCAGTGTGCCCCAAGCCTGCAAGGCCATCATCAAGGTAAAGCTAACCAGCAAGCCCAACCAGAAGGCGGCAGCATTCTATACCCAACAATATCCGCGTTACGGCACACTCTATCCGACCCTGAAGAACTGGTTTGCCAAGACCACGGGATAAACCGCTGCCGGGCCTAACAAAAAACCCTAAAATAACACGGCCCATAGCCTTACCCGCTACGGGCCGTTTCGTTTTATCACCTGTCAGATCGGGCCTTAGCCCTTGATCACCGGCAGTTGCACCCCGGGGATGCCATCGGCGGATTTCTGGGCTTCAATCTTGGCATAACCGCTGCCCAATTCACCCAGCGGATCGGGCGGAACCACGTCCACCACCTTCTCGCCCAGTTTGGCCTCGCCGCGCAGGACTTTGGCCTGAAACTTCTTGCATTCGTCCAGCAAGGCATCGAGGATGTTTTCTTCCGGCACATTGGCGACTTTTTCGCCCTGCACATAGATAATCCCGCGGCGATCACCGGCAAAGATGGCCACATCCGCGCCTTCACACTCGCCGGGGCCATTGACCACGCAGCCCATCACCGCAACTTTGATGGGCAGGGTGATTTCTTCCTTGAGCTTACGATTCACATCCTGAACCAGCGTGAACAGGTCCACTTGGATGCGGCCACAGGTCGGGCAGGCAATCAGTTCCGCGCCCTTGCGGACGCGCAGACCCAGTACGTAGAGCAATTCGAAACCATCCTGAACTTCATAGATCGGATCATTGGCATAGCTGATCCGGATGGTATCGCCGATGCCTGAGCAGAGCAGATGCCCCAGCGGTACCACACTGCGGATGGTGCCGGTTTCCTTGGGTCCCGCATGGGTGACGCCCAGATGCAACGGATGATCAAACCGCTTGGATATTTCTTTATACGCATCCACCACCAGCATGGGATCAATGGACTTGGCCGAGATGGCGATGTCGTAGAAATTACGGGCGTAGAAAATATCCAGATATTCTTCGAGTTTGGTCACCATGATGGCCAGCATGTGGCCATGCTTGTTGTCCGAAAACACCGCGCCCAATTCTTTCAGACGGCGCTGCTTGTCCTTGCGTTCGACAATCGAACCTTCATTGACCCCCACGCGGATCGGGAGGTGCCGTTCTTTACATGCGTCAATCACTTTTTCGACCTGCGAACGATCATTGATGTTGCCGGGGTTAAGGCGAATCTTATGGACCCCCGCCTCAATGGCTTCCATGGCCCGCTGGAAGTGGAAATGCACATCGGCAACAATGGGAACTTTGACTTGCTTGAGAATTTCTTTCAGTGCTTCGGTATCTTTTTTCTCGGGCACCGCGACCCGGACAATTTCCGCCCCCGCCGCGGCCAATTTATTAATTTCTCTTACGCAATTGTCAATTTCGTAGGTATAGCCCGAGGTCATAGTCTGTACCACTACCGGGGCATCGCCCCCGATGAGGACATCGCCGACCTTAATTTGCCGTGTTTGGCGTCGCTGGATCATAGTAAACTGCTCCTAGAGTGCATTACGCTTCAAGTTCACCATTCTAGCCCGAGGAGCACGGGGTTGAAAGTCTTCGCATTTATGTTTGACAGTTTAGGCTCGGGAGTTTAATCTAATCGCATCAGTTCGCCGTTGCCTTTGGAGGTTTGATTATGACGAAGATGACCCGTATTCTGTTGGCCCTTGCGGTGGCCCCGGTGGCCCTGTCGCTGGCGGCCTGTGAAACGCTGTCCGAAACCCCGTCGGAAAATGCCAATCGTTTGGCGTGGACGGTGGATACGAATGGCAAGCAGATTCCCGAAGATGTGGAACGCTTGCTCTTGTTGGATCGTCCCTCGCTGATGAGTCCAATGCCAGTACCAGATCGTTGAGCGTGTATCAGGACCGTGTCCGACCAGCACCGCGCCAGCTGTGGTTTGATCGCCTATGATATCGGCACCGGGATGTTTAAGACCGGCCGGGTTACAGTGCGGAATTAGCTTATGCCCTGCCCGTCACCTAATGACGGGCATTTTTTTTGAGACACGATGCGTCAAGCACACAGAACTTCACTCCAAACCTACCTGAGTTTAGCGGCGGTACTTGCGGTACTTTGGTGTCTTACGGGGTGCCAGTCAAACCTGACCGCATCAGACCAATTGGCCCGCGCCCAGATGGCGATGGATGAGGGTGATTACCGCGACGCGCTGTCCGCGTTGGATGATGCCATCGCCAAAAACCCGGAATTGGGGTTGCTATACCTGACCCGCGGGCAGGTGCAGCGGATTCGCGGCGATTTTGACGCTGCCGTGGTGGATTTCACCAATGCCGCCCGGCTGGAGCCGCAGAGTTTCTCCGCCCATTTCAATCTGGCGTTGATGCTGCAGGAATTGCAACGCTTTGCCCAGGCCATCAAGGCGTATCAGAAAGCTTTGGAAATCCGCCCGCTGGACCCCGATGCCAATATGAATTTGGCCATCGCCTACGTGCAGGACGACCAGGCCGACAAGGCGCTGGAATACGCCAAACGCGCCGTGGCCGCGGACAGCAAGAACGCCGCAATTCAGGCCAACTACGGCACCATTCTGGCCCAGGTGGGACAAAGCGACGCCGCCATGCAACACTTGAAACGCAGTTTGGAACTCACCAATAACCAGCCCGAAGTTTATCTGAATTTGGCCGGTGAACATCTGCGTCTGAAAAATTTCGAACAAGCCCGCATGGTGCTGGAAACCGCCAGTCTGATCTGCCCCAATGCCGCCATCTGGGAACGGCTGGGGTTCGCCTATTTCAAACTCAATCGTTGGGATGATGCCAAACAGGCCTACCGTCGGGCGTTGGAATGCGATACCCGTTGCTATCCTGCCCACAATGGGTTGGGGGTGGTCTTGTTGACCGAGCAGATCAAAGGCGGACGGGCGGCATTACAGGATGAAGCCCTGACCCACTGGCAACTAAGTTTGGACATCGAACCTGCGCAGCCGGCAATTAAAAACCTGTTGGCCCGGTATCCGCAGGGGGCCGTCGTCCCGGTATCCATCCCCGTGACCACCACCGCCCCCGGAGACAAAACTACTGCCCCGCAGTAACGCACAGCCTAACATTATTGTGTATCGCGCTGCCGAAAGTATCTGTTAGGCTAATAGAATAGTGGTACGTATGCCAACATTGTTAATGGGAATCAGCCTGCTTCTGCGGCCACGCCATCACATGAAGGCCGTGGTGGCGATGCCGTGGTGGTGGGCGGTGCTATTGGGGTGCATCAATCTCTATGTGGCCTTGCCGATCATGCTGCTGGGGCTGCAGATTGTCATCGAGTACTGGTACGCCAACAATCCCGGCCTGTGGCAATATTTATCTGCCAATCACCGACTGCTGACCGCCAACAGCATGGGCCATGCCAATGGGATCAATTGGATGCTACCCATTGCCCTGCCCGAAGCCCCCTCGTTGTGGCTGGTCTGCCGCACTGTGGTTCAGGCACACCTACAGGGCCTCACATTACAACCTACGGGTACAGTCATCCGGGGGCTCTTGGTGATGTTTTCCAGTATTGCCCTGGCCTACGTGATGTTTTTTATGCAGGCGTTGCCCTTGTGTGTCCCCCCGGGACGGACGAAAAAAGTCTTGCTGCATGTGTTAAAAGTAAGCATGTTGGCGACCGGGGCCCTGTACCTCTGGGTGCCGTTATTGATTGTGGCGTTGTATGTGATGAGCCAAAGCGAGCGCCCGATTTCCGACGGGTTGATTCAAGTGGGCTTACCTTTGCTGCTGGGCTTGCATCTGGTAACTCTCAGGCAAGTCCTGGAAGCGGGCAAAGCGGCGCTGCCCTACTTTCCTTCAGAACCGATTCAGGACGCCCCACTGTGTGAAACTTGCGGCTATAACCTGTCCTTCACGCCGCGCGATTCACGCTGTCCGGAATGTGGCATCATGGTCGAGCAATCACTGGGGGCCTTGCAACGCCAGCCTACTGCCTGGGAGCAGACGCCCAATTGGTGGCGTCTGGCGCTGGTGGTTCGGGTCCTGGGCGGTTTGGCATGGCATCCGGTGGGGTATTTCATGACGGTGTCGGCCGGCAGCAGTGCCGGGGCGGCACGCCGTTGGCTGGTGGGGGCTCTGCTGGGGCTGGGCCTGCTGGCATCCCTGATTGTGCCGGCATTGTTTGGTTGGGTGCTGAATACCAATGAAGGTCTGCCGTGGCAACGCTGGGAGTTCTGGTTCTCCTGTCTGACCTTCGGCATCATCTGGGCCTTACTGGCCCTGATGCTGGTGGGTATTGAAACATTGTCGGTGTGTGTCTATGCCAAAGTTAGGAAATTTTCCCTGCACCCGGTGGCCGCCAACAAACTCACCGCATACGCCAGTATTCTCATGCTGGTCTGGGTCCTTCTGGGCGGGATTCAACTACTGGTAATGGTCTGGGTCTACGACACCAATTTACTCATCCGCTGGTCGCCGCGCTGGCAATTTGTCGCGTTTATGCTTAGCTTTATGCTCACGCACATTGCGGGGCTGTTCTGGTTTGAGACCATTGTTTACCGCGGCCTGCGGGCCATGCGTTATGCCAACCGCTAGGAGTTTCGCCTGTGGATATACCCCTGAGCGCCCGCGTGCAAACCCGCATGGGTATCAAAGGCCCTGATCCGCTGGATTTGATTCAGCACCTGGTCGCCAATGGCCATGAGGTGGCCGCGTTGAATGCCGGCCAAGCTCCGCGGCCTTCGGTTATCGCCTTCAAGCCCATTGTTGAATTTGTCAGCCCGGTATCCGGTCCGGCCCGGTGGCACGGCTTCGGCGATTTACCCCCACTTCCCACCCTGCCCGCAGCACTGGCCGCAACCCCGCTGCCCGCGTTTGATTGGGCGCTCAGTCAGATCATGCTCATGGATGATGGTCTGGGGATTCCGCTGGTCGGTTGGCTGGGGTATATCAGCTATGATCTGGGCTTGACGCTGGAAGGCATCAAGTCCCCCCGGCATCAGACCGCGCAATGGCCCGGCCTGCATTGGTGCCTGTATGACCATTACTACCTTTACAATCACCAGACCCAGCAGTACACACTGGCGGCTCTGGAATGGTCGGCAGTACGCCAGAATAGTGCGTGGCAACGTTTGGACGAAATGGAACATGAATTGGGCCGGGTAGACAGCGCCCCCGCACCAACTGCACCGACCAGCCGATTATTAGCACACACCACGGCCCAGCAGTACCAACGCGGGGTAAAACGCATCTGTGAATACATTGCGGCTGGCGACATCTATCAAGCCAATCTGGCGGCCCGGTGGCAGGTACACACACAACGCCGGCCCTCGGAGGTATATCACGCCCTGCTGACTGAACATCCCAATGCGTGGGGTGGCTTGATTCATCACCAACAAGATAGTCTCGTGAGTATCTCGCCGGAATTGTTTCTGGAACGCCAAGGGAGCCAATTAACCACGCATCCCATCAAGGGCACTCGGCCCCGTTATCTGACGGACCCCCAGCGTGATGCCAGTCAGCGTGCCGAGTTGGAACAATCCCCCAAAGAGGCGGCCGAGCTGGCGATGATTGTGGACCTGCTGCGCAATGATTTGGGGCGCGTTTGTGATTGGGGTAGCGTCCAAGTTACTCAGCCGCGCGTAATCGAGGCCCTGAGCACAGTCTGGCATACCTCTGCCGTGATTACCGGGCAGTTGGCCCCCCAGAGTATGACCTGGGACCGCATTTTGACAGCCCTGCTGCCGGGCGGTTCGATTACCGGCACACCCAAAATCAGGGCCACCCAGATCATCGCGGAATTGGAAGATTTTCAGCGGGAAATCTACTGTGGTCACATGGGTTGGATCGGCGCCCGTGGCGAGGCCCTGCTGAATGTCGCCATCCGCACCATTCTGATGCGGCGCGAAAGTGGTGCTCTGCCTAATTTTCAGGCGGATGTGTACGCGGGCGCGGGTATCGTGGCGGATTCCACCCCCACGGCGGAATATGCGGAAGTGTGCCTGAAGGCCCAGGCCCTGCTGGCGGCCTTGGGTATTACACTGCCACCAACGGCATAATGCCGCTATAATACAGCCGTTGTTGCGCTTTGCACTCCCTATCGTAGGGTAGAACAAGGCCAGTTGTATCCCCTACGGAGCCACGCATGGCGGCACAGTATCGTACGTTTCCCCGCACCAAATTTATCGCCACGTTAGGACCCGCTTCGGCCAATTCGGAAACCCTGCAACAGCTGCTCGATGCGGGCGTCTCCGTCTTCCGGCTGAATTTTTCCCATGGCGACAATGCCACCCGTAAACAATACCTGGACCTGATCCGTGCACACACCAGCGACCAGCCTGTAGCCATCATGGGTGATTTGTGCGGCCCCAAAATCCGAGTAGGGAAAATGGCCGGGGAAGGTATGGCCGTGGCCACCGGAGATATGATCACCATCCGCCGGGGTGAGTTTCTGGGTCAGGCCGGCATCATCAGCTCGAATTTCCCCCGCCTGATTGACGACTTGGAAGTGGGCCAGCGGGTATTGATTGAAGATGGCCTGATTCGCATGTTGGTGGTGGACAAGAAAGCCGATGAAGTGCGCTGTCAGGTAACCACGGGCGGGACCATCAAATCCAACAAAGGGCTGAATCTGCCCAATACCCAGCTCAGTACCACCAGCATCACAGCCAAAGACTGGGATGATGTGGCCTTTGCCATCGAACACGGGCTGGATTATCTGGCCCTGTCGTTTGTGCGCTCGGCCAATGACATTTACGAAGTCCGCCGGCATCTGGAAATGAAACAGGCCCGGATAGACTTGATCGCCAAGATTGAAATGCCCCAAGCGGTGGAAAATCTGGCCCAGATTATCGAAGCCTCGGATGCGGTGCTGGTGGCCCGGGGCGATCTGGGCGTAGAAATGGAACTGACCGGCCTGCCGATTGTGCAAAAACGTATCGTCGCCGCCGCTCAGGATGCGGGCAAACCCGCCATCGTGGCCACCCAGATGCTGCAATCCATGGTGGATAACCCCAGCCCGACGCGGGCAGAAGTCTCGGACGTTGCCAATGCCATCCTCGATGGGGCCGATGCGTGCATGCTCAGTAATGAAACCGCCGTGGGCAAATATCCCGTACAGGCGGTGCTGACACTGCGGCAAATCGCGGAAAAAACCGAAGATTACATCGAAGAAAATCATTTGGAACCCAAACCGCCCAAGTTGCTGCAGATGACCCATCATCGGACGGCCGCCATTGCCCGGGGCGCCCGGGCGATTGTGGATGATATCAACGCCAAATTGATGGTAGTCTGGTCCCAGGCCGGGGGTTCGGCCCGGTATTTGTCGAAAAATCGTTTTGGGGTGCCGATTATCGCCCTGAGCAGTGCCCCCGACGCGGTCCGGCGGATGTGCCTGTATTACGGCGTAATCCCCATTCAGGCGCAGGCCCCGGAAACATTTGATGCCCTGCCCGTGCTGGTAGATCGCATCGTTCACAGTTATCATTTGGCGGAAGTCGGTGATCGCGTTGTGATCGCCGCCGGCGCCCCGCTGGGGATCATAGGCGTGACCAACAGCCTTTCGGTCCAGACCGTGGGACGCTCCTTGGATTCGCATTCTTAAAGGCAGGTGAACTGTGCGTGTAACCCTGATTGGCGGATGCCTGATTGCACTGCTCTTACCCCTCAGCGCCTGCAGCGGGAGCAAGAAACGTTTTCCCGAACCGCTGACGGGCTGGCATAATGCCGATTACAGCATCGTCATGGGCCGGGTGCAGCGTCTGCCGGGGGCCACACCCGAAGAACCCACCCGCTGGTATTTGTTCTATACCAACCCACAAGATGATGGTTATAAGGGCCGTTTTGCCCTGCGTCCGGCGGAACGCATGATCGGATTCATCGGCGGTGAACTGATCAAAGTCACTGGTCGCCCCACCACCGAACGCGATGCCGCGTCGGGTTTGAATTTCTACGATGTGTATACGGTCAAGCTCTGGAGCAATCTGGACCGGGAATAATCCTCTTGCATACGGCATAACATTAGAGGCGTGCGTTACGCTGGTTATGTGCGGTGCGTCTATTACTGCCATTTATATACCCGTGAATCCTGAAAAACTATTAGAGTTTGGGTGTAATCCATGCTTTGACAAGATGTTATGCGTGTAAACCCAGGTTGCATCGGGGCTGAATACATGTCGTCTTTCATGAAATTAGCGCAAATACCCAACCTTGTACCCCGGCGGGCTTTCCCCAATCGCTGATAAGCCCTAAACTATAGCGTTTTACTGCCGGGGCGAGGCCTTGGTGGGTGTTTTTCAAGAAGTGAGACTTATGAAGCGTCGCGACGAATTACGCAATATTGCTATTATTGCCCACGTTGACCATGGCAAGACCACCCTCGTAGACGCCATGTTGCGTCAATCGGGTATGTTCCGTCTGGGTGCAGCCCCCTCCACCGATACCCTGATCCTGGATAATAATCCGCTGGAACGGGAACGCGGCATCACCATTTTGGCGAAAAATGTCGCCATGGTGTATCGCGATCTGGCCGGTGTGGACCGCAAAATTAACATCATTGACACCCCCGGCCACGCCGATTTCGGCGGCGAAGTCGAACGCGTGCTCAAGATGGCCGACGGCGTATTGTTGCTGGTGGATGCCTTCGAAGGCCCGATGCCCCAGACCCGTTTTGTGTTGCGCAAGGCGTTCCAATACCACCTGCAACCGATCGTGGTCATCAACAAAATTGACCGTGCCGACTCGCGTCCGGACGAAGTGCTTAACGAAGTGTTCGACCTGTTTGTGGAACTGGAAGCCAGCGATCATGCGCTCGATTTCCCGGTGATTTACGCCTCGGGTCGTGCGGGCTTCGCCAAGAACGAAGTCAACGAAACCAGCACCGACATGCGGCCGCTTATGGAAGCGATTGTCAAGAAAATTCCCGGCCCGGTGGCTGACATCGAAAAGCCGCTGCAGTTGCAGATCACCAACATTGACTATAGCGAATACGTGGGCCGCATCGGTATTGGCCGCGTGTTCAACGGCACCGTCAAGAAGGGCCAGAAAGTGGCCCTGCTCAAGCGTAACGGCAAAGAAGAAGACCACGATATCGTGGACTTGTACGTCTTTGCCGGTCTGGGCCGTGAGAAGGTGGCCCATGCCGAAGCCGGCGACATCTGCGCCGTGGTCGGGATTGAGGACGTGGACATCGGCGACACGATCGCCGATATCAACGAGCCGGAAGCCCTGCCGCTGATTGATGTGGATGAACCCACCCTGAGCATGATTTTCAGTGTGAACGATTCACCGTTTGCGGGCCGCGATGGCAAGTATGTCACCACCCGTAATCTGCGCGATCGTCTGCAACGGGAACTGCAAAGCAACGTGGCCCTGCGGGTCGAAGACACCGCCACCCCGGACCAGCTCCGCGTCAGCGGGCGCGGGCTGCTGCATCTGGGTGTACTCATGGAAAACATGCGCCGCGAAGGCTACGAACTGCAGGTCAGCAAGCCCAAGGTAATTTTCAAAGAAATTGACGGCAAAAAGATGGAACCCATCGAGGCACTGGTCATTGATGTGCCCGCGCCGTTTATCGGCCCCGTGATGGAATCCGTCGGCGGTCGCCGCGGTGAACTGATCAAGATGGACACCAAGGGTAATATGGCCCATCTGGAATTCACCATCCCCGCCCGCGGGCTGATCGGCCTGCGTACCCGGCTGCTCAACGCCACCCAGGGCGAAGCCGTGATGCACCACACCTTCCACAGCTACGACATCATCCGCGGCAGCCAACCGGGCCGACAGAATGGCGTGATGGTCAGCATGGAAACCGGCAACGTTTCAGCGTATGCCCTCGACACCCTGCAGCAGCGTGGCATGATGTTCGTCAAACCCACCGATGAAGTCTATGAAGGCATGATCGTGGGCGAAAACGCCAAGGATGACGACATGACCGTCAACACCTGCCGGGAAAAGAAAATGTCCAACATGCGCACCACCTCGCGCGATGAAAACATCATTCTTAAGCCGCCCCGCGATATGACGTTGGAGTTGGCGTTAGAATACATCGAAGACGACGAACTGGTGGAAGTCACCCCGAAGTTCATCCGGCTGCGCAAACGGGCGCTGAAGGAAAATGAACGGCGGCGTACCGCGCGGGCCGATGCGGCGGCGGAGTCTCCCGAGAATTGATGCGCCATGATTGATATCCACAGTCATTTTCTCCCCGGAATGGATGATGGCTGCCGTGATGTACATGAATCCCTAACCTGTTTGCACCGTATGCGGGCCTCGGGATATCGGCAGATCATGTGTACCCCGCATTTTGCCTCCGATGAGTTCCGACAATACTCCTTCCCCCAAATCAGCGAACGGGTGCAGGAACTGCAGTTCATCATCCACCAGCACAATGTCGGGATCGAATTAAAGCCGGGCGGTGAAGTACGCCTCACTCCCGATCTGCCCGAGCGCTTTGAAAAACTCGGCGTCCCCGCCATGGGCCAAGGGAAAGACCGGTTCATTCTCTGTGACATCTGGGACGGCAGTTGGGAACCCTGGGCCACCGCGCAGGTGGAGTGGTTACAGGGGCAGGGCTATCAAGTGCTGCTGGCCCATCCCGAACGTATGCCCTCGGTGCAGGCAAACCCCGATTTGGTGGATGAGTTTGTACGGATGGGGATGCTGTTACAGGGAAATTTGAATCCCTTGGGCCGGGGTGATTCGCATGTGGCCAATCTGCTGGCGGAACGGTTTCTAAAAGATGGCCGGTATTTTGCACTGGGCAGCGATACGCACCGCTCTGACCGTATGGATCAACGGCTGCATGGTCTGGCCCATGCCATTGACTGGGTGGGTTTCAAAATGGTCAATCAACTGACCCAAACCAACCCGGCACGGTTGTGGGGTTAAGCCAAGCAAATCCGTCGCAGGTTTGTGTCCACCCCCATATTAGCGCTGGCGTCCGCTCATTCTGCCAACACCGGCAACGACCAATAAACCACCGTGGTCCCCTGGCCGGATTGTTCAGTGCCATTCACTTTCAACTTCCACGGCAGCGGTGATTCGGCCTGGGCAACGACCACCACGCGCCGGGAAAATACCTGGCCCGACTGGTCCAGAGATCGGATCCAATGGCGCGTTAGCGCCACGCGTTTTTTTTCCAGCACCGGATCAGGCGTCCGCCACACCGCCAAGGCCCCCATCAGCAGATGGGGCGCCGGTTGCTGGGTAAAAATATATTTTGAAGCCTCATCGAGGTCGGGAAGATTCTGCTCCAACGCATGCAGGGTGGAACCATTATTCATCCGCAGGCCCACAACCGTCAGCAACCGATCCAGCGTTAGATAGCTGGCTTTGGGCTGTGCACTCATTGAACGCGGAGCAAAGGTATCCAGTTGCAGCCGCTGATTGGCGGCCCATGATTTGTTCAGATCGCGGATTTGCAGCGCTACCGGTCGCGGCGTATCCCAACCACAGATAACTTGAACATCCCGCAAAACCATGCCTGTGCGATTTTCCAGCCAACCTTCCACCCCGCCCCGACCTTGTGTGAGATGCCCATCAATTTTGACGCCACTGGGGGCCAGCCATGAGGCCTGCAATTTTTTCACCGTACTGCGCAGCGGGACGTCTATCTGGCCGGTCTTATCGTTATCCTGGGAATATTGTTGTGGATCGGCAAAACCGGCATTGGCCAAGGTAAAAGGATTACTCAACGGGGTGATATATCCCTGACATTCCTCCGCCATCTGCACGCGTACCTTGCCATTAATCGGTGCGTAGATACTGACTAGCGCGGTGCCCCGAACGTCGGGGCTGTCGCTGCGCCCGGCCAGATAGGTCATATGCCGGACTTCGACCTGTTCCAACCGCAGCAAATTTACCGCCAACACTGCAAACCCCGATGCCACCACCACCGTGGCGCCAAAAATCCACCACGACCACTTAATCCGTTTGGTCATCCGTAAGACCAAAAAACTGCCGGGACCGGCCACAATCCAATAGACCCCCAGGAACAGCAATGAGGCCACAATCCGGATGGACGTTTGGCGCGACAGGTCCACACTTGCCGGCAGGTCTTCATCCAAATTCACCCGCTGGGGTGCATTTATGGCATCCTTATGCGTGGCCTCAAAAATCTTGTACTGGGTGGCGTTTACAAATTCGCCCGGCCAGCCCAGCAACTGCGGCCACAGGTGCAGCATGAGGACATTATTGGTAATCCGGTCCGCCTGCTCGATGGAGTTTAGGCCCAGGTCCATGGTCACCACGGTGACGAAACCCTGTCCAAAATTACCCCGCACAGCCAGCGGTTGATTACGATCCCAACCATTGAGCCCGATGACCAACGCTTCCGGTTTGGGTTTGACCAGCGCCTGAATAAAGGTGCCGGTCGTCTTGTCCAAACGCAGCAAGGGCATACCCGAGGCCGTGCCCAGTGCGCCCAGATTCGGCAACTCACGGGTACCGATAAATTGCACCGGCAAGGCCTGCTGCAACAGTGCATCAGTGGCGGCGGAGAAGTCCGGCGTTTGCTGTGCGGTCAGAATGACCAGATGCCCGCCGCGTTTCACCCATTCCAACAGGGCACGCAATTGAAATTCCTGCGGAATATCCCCCAAACGCAAGCCTTCGGCATCGGCCCGCCAGACGACCGTATCCACCCCTTCCAAACCCAGATAATGGTCCGGCAGCATATCTGCCCGGTTGAGCACATTAAGGCGCACCCGTTCGCCCCCCCCCTGACTGTCGCGAAACCCACTCATCCCCGCCGCGCCGCCATCGGACAGTACCAACACCCAATGGTTATGACGGGCATCCTGATAGTCGCCGGGGTCGAGCACTTCCGACTGTCGGCTGGCACTGGGCGCACGGATAATCCGGCCCAGAATTTCGCGTTGTCCTTCGTCCCAGACGGTGACGCTCTTGGGGCCGGAACCATCTTCGCTGCTGCCGGGCCAATAATAGGTCCAGACCACGCGCGGCTGGCTGGAGGGTTCGAGCACGAGTTTGCGGGAAAAGTTGCGTAATTGGTCACCATCGCCGTCGGTGGCATCTATCGCCAGTTGGCAGGCCAGACTGCGTCCGGAACGGTTGACCAGTTCCAGTTGGACCGGCACCCACTGGCCCGCCCGCATAACCCCGCCGGAGTCGTTAACCCCGCTGAGTCCCACCGAAATCACCCGCCCGGTCACCAGGTCTTGGGCGCAAAGCTGTCCCGCAGTCAGTAACAGCACAAGACCCAGGCAAAGGACCTGTAGAATCCGGCTAAACAACAAATTATTCATATTCATAAGCACAGTACCCCAAAGCAATTGGGCATTATAAGCCCCCGGTGCGGATTGCCAAATCCCCGTCTTAAAATAACCCACACACTCTGGGGCTTTCCTACCGGCCGTTTGGCGGTACAATTCCTACCATGAGACCGCAATCTGCATCTTCGGTTCCCACACTGGCCCGCCGTAAGCGGTGGTTCTCCACCACGGCCGGGCATTACCTCCTGCTGGGTATCCTGCTGGTGCTGCTGGGTGTGCTGATGGTCTACCCCGTGACGATGATTCTGGGGGCGGCGTTTGTATTGCGCGAGACGCACGGTGACCAGCAAGTAACCAAATTCTCGCTCTTCTGGTTTGAGAAAGTACTTACCGACCAGAACTTTCTGCGTTATCTGAGCAACTCGCTCTGGCTGGCGGTGTGCGTGACGGTCTTGTGTAATGTCATCGCCCTACCGCTGGCCCTGATTGCCCAGCGCTTCCAGTTCAAGGGTAAGGGCTTGCTGACCGGATTGGTGCTGGTGCCGATGGTGCTGCCTCCCTTCGTGGGGGCAATCGGAATGAAGCAGATACTCGGGACGTTCGGCAGTTTTACCATTCTGCTGCAAAATCTGGGGATATTGGCCCCGGGCACGGGCGTGAACTGGTTGCGCGTGGGTGGGTTCGGGGCCTGCGTGGCCATGATTACACTGGGGTTATACCCCATCGCGTTTCTAAACACCCAGGCGTCTTTGGCCAATATTGACCCCGCCATGCACGAGGCGGCACAGAATCTGGGCTCAACCCGCTGGCGGAACTTCTTCCGCATCACCCTGCCGTTGGCGATGCCGGGTATTTTTGCAGGTTCAACGATTATCTTCATCTGGGCGTTTACCGAGTTGGGTACTCCCCTGCTGCTGGATTACCGCGCGGTGGTATCACGTTCGATTTGGGATGATCTGGCCAATGCCGACCTGACCAAGGGAAACACCGCCTTTGCCAAGGTAGTAATCGTTTTGCTGGTGTCGGTCGGGGCGTTTTTACTGGGCAAATTGACGGTCGGGCGTCAGGCTTATGCGATGACCAGCAAGGCTGCCGTAGCCACGGCCAGCAAGTCGCTGGGTTGGTTGGGCAGTTGTTTGGCCGGTCTGCCGTTTGTGCTGGTATCGTTGCTGGCCATGTTGCCACATCTGGGGGTGATTGGCTTCTCGTTGACGGCATTGGCGTTTGAACCCACCCAGTGGGGCTGGGGCACCGAAGGTCAGATTGGGTGGTATCGCACCATCTTGCCGAGTCGTTTCACACTGGCAGGTTACGAGGCGGTTTTTAATACCCCGGAAATTTTCAATTCCATCCTGAACTCGCTGAAGTATTCCAGCGTTTCCACGGCCATTGACATTGTGCTTGGCATCGCCATCGCGTGGATTCTGGTGCGCACCACCGTGTGGGGCAAGGCTCTGCTCGATGCGCTGGCCATGTTACCGCTGGCGGTGCCGGGTCTGGTGATGGCGTTTGGGTATATCGCGGTTTCCCAGACGTGGCCGTTTAATCCCAAGACTGCGTTAACGAACGCCAATACGGTATTTTTACTGCTGGTGATGGCATATTCGGTGCGCCGCTTGCCGTATTTGGTACGGGCCGCTGCCGGGGGATTGCAACAAACTTCAGTCAATTTGGAAGAGGCCGCCGCCAATATGGGAGCCAGCCCGTGGCGGGTGCTGATGAAAGTCACGGTCCCACTCATCATGGCCAACCTGATCGCCGGTTCACTGCTAACGTTCTCGTTTGCCATGCTGGAAGTATCGGACTCGCTTATTCTGGCCCCTGATCCGGCGACGTTCCCCATTACCAAGACCATCTACCAATTGGGGACGGATAATTCTGCCGCCGAAACCGTGCGGAATGCCTGTGCGCTGGGGGTTCTGGCGATGGGCTTGCTCACCGTGACAATTCTGGTCGCGGCCGGCGTGCTGGGCAAGCGCCTCGGGGCGTTGTTCCGGGCTTAAAATCGTGGCAGACCAGTCCCACCCATAATTCCCGCTTTGCGTTAATCCAACGTGAATTCCCATACTTTTTCCACCCGGTTTGCTCTCCCGCTCATCGGTCGCTATCTTACAGGGTTTGGATTTTTGGTCGTGCTGTAGGAAAGTTGGTCGCGGGTATGCTGAAATCAGAAGATGTACTCAAGGGACTCACCAAACCACAACGTGAGGCCGCCACGCATATAGATGGGCCGCTACTGGTACTGGCGGGCGCCGGATCGGGCAAGACCCGCACCATTACCCGCCGGGTGGCGTATATGGTGTCCTGCGGGATACCTGCGCAAAACATTCTGGCCATCACCTTCACCAACAAGGCCGCCGGTGAGATGCGCGAACGCATCCGTGATTTGCTCGGTGGTGCCGGGGCTCAGGGACGCGGGGTGAATGTGCTAACGTTCCATGCCTTGGGTGCCCGGATCGTGCGCGATTACGCCGATCTGCTCAACCTCCCGGCCAGTTTCACCA
>JBAXGE010000011.1:0-30155 GCA_037139555.1 Phycisphaerae bacterium | reverse complement strand
TGCATGGCAAATCCTTGTGCTGAAAAACGTGGCGTAACTACCGTAACGTGGTGTAGGATATAGCATTGAGCTATGGAGTACCAGACATGCAGTTTACCAAAATGCACGGCATCGGCAATGATTACGTCTATGTGGATGCCTTTGCGAATAAGATTGCCGACCCGGCCAAGTTGGCCACGGTCATCGCCGACCGCCACTTTGGCGTGGGTGGTGATGGCTTGATATTGGTTGCCCCCCCCACCCCGGCGGCGCAGGCGCATGGCGCGGTGGTGCGGATGCGGATGTTCAATGCCGATGGGTCGGAATCGGAAATGTGCGGTAACGGCGTGCGCTGTGTGGCAAAATATGCCTGGGATCATAAACTGGCCCGGGTGAACCCGATGCTGGTGGAGACCGGCCGCGGGGTACTGAGCATCGCGCTGGATGTGCAGAGCGAGCAAGTGGCCAGCGCGACGGTGAATATGGGGCCGCCGATCTTGGATTTGGCGCAGGTGCCGGTCGCGGTCGCCCAAGTGCAGGCTACCAGCGCGGCGCATCAGTTTTGCTTTACCGTACCCGGCGCGGGGACGTTTACCGGCATGTTCGTCTCGATGGGCAATCCCCATGTCACGATTTATGTGCCCGATGTGGCAGCGGTGCCGCTGGAAGTCTGGGGCCCGCGGATCGAAACCTTTGCGGCCTTCCCCCGGCGGATCAATGTGCACTTTGTCCAGATTCACAGCCGCACGGAAGTGACCATGCGCACCTGGGAACGCGGCAGCGGGATCACGCTGGCCTGCGGGACGGGCGCCTCGGCGGTGGCGGTGGCGGGCGTGCTGACCGGGCAGAATGACCGCAACGTTCTGATTCATCTGCCCGGCGGAGATTTGCGCCTGGAATGGCGGGAATCCGATAACAATGTCTATATGACCGGCCCGGCCACCGAAGTATTTTCCGGCAATTGGCCCAACGCCTAATCGGCAAGGACTCGCCCATGCGCAGCTCATCGTGGCTTCGGCCCTTCATCTGTGGCGGTATGGTGGTAGCGCTGTGGGGTTGCTGCGATCTGAAGAAAGATGATACCCCCCTGCCCGAGGTGGTTACCACGGCGGAACATATCAAACAATTTGCCGACCGCGCGGCGATCCTTACCCATTTGAAACTGCGCGGCAGCATGGAACTCAGTTGGCTGGATGCCGATAAATCTCGCCAATCACAAAGTCTGGATTTCACGCTGCGCTTAAGCCAGCGGCCCGCGACCACGGAATATCAGGTGCAACCCGCCGATCTGTTGTTACTGGGCAAGTTCGCCGGGCAGGATGTGGCGGAAGTCGGGGTTAATCGCGAGAAGCTGTGGATTATCTCTCGGCATGACAAGCCCACCGCCGTCGTGGGCAATGCGGAGGATTTCCGTTATCAGTTGCCGGGTTCCAAGACCCCGCAAGGGCTCATCACCACACTGCAACCGTTGCTGCTGCCGCACCTGCTGGGCATCACCGCGCCGAGTGTGGACCGCAATCATGTCCTGCAATGGGTGCAGGATGAACCGGCGGTCTATCACCTCTTCACCGTTGGTTTGGCGCTGTTCGAAGACCCGGCGTTTTATCTGGCCCGAAGCGTGGAAATCAACCGCCGGACCAATCAAGTTGAGGCAATCCGTTTGCTGGATCACGAGGGCGCCACGGTGGCCCTCGCCAAACTTTCGCAATACGCTCCGGTGACCAATAAAGCCGGTGAAAAGCAGGCGACCACCTGTGCCTATCGGATTGAAATCAGTTATCCCAAACAACTGGCCACGCTGCTGTTGAAAATGGACAGCATCGAACTGACGACCGATCGCCCGGAAGCGTTCGCAACGCCGGACTTCGCCGGGCAAAGTTTGCCGGTGCAGCCGCTGCAACCGTAATCACCCGCGCACGGTCAGCGTGACAAACTGCTGATCTTCCATGCGTGCGGATGTACCCGCACCAATTCGGAACGTGCCCGGCTCGACCACCGGGTTGAAGTTTTCATCCAGCAATTCCAGATCCGCAGGGGTCACGGTCCAAATTACATCCCGGCTTTCGCCCGGTTGCAGCCAGACCTTTTCAAAGTGCCGTAGTTCCTGCACCGGCCGGGTGAAGCTGGCCACCTCGTCGCGGAGATAGAACTGTACCACTTCGGCGCCCGCACACGGGCCGATATTGGTGAGGCGTACGGTAACCGTGGTGGTCCCGGTCGAACTGATAACGGGTACGGCCAGTTGCGGGGCCGTGAGGGTAAAGCGGGTATAGGATAAGCCATAGCCAAAGGCGAAGGCCGGGCTGATTTCGGTGAAGCCATATTTGCGCCGGGCGGCGAATTTATGGTTATAAAACACCGGCAGATGCCCCGCCGAGCGCGGGACCGAGAAGGGCAACTTGCCCGAGGGATTGGTCACGCCGAACAGGACTTCGGCAATGGCGGTGCCGGCTTCCTGGCCCAGATAGGTGGCATCCACGATGGCCGGGGCATGGGTGAACAGATGCTCATCCGCTACTGCGCCGCCATGCACCACCACCACCACAATCGGTTTGTTCGGACACGCCGCGCGCACGGCATCAAACAACGCCCGCTGGCCCCCCAGCAAGGTCAGGTCCGCACGATCACCCGAGGGAGAATCGTAGAACGATTCGCGTGAGGTGGCCAAATTACCGCCCAGACACAGGATGATCACATCCGCGTTTTGCGCGGTGGCAACCGCCTGGGCAATCAGGGCCGCATCTGTCTGGGGTGTGGAGGTGACTGAGACATTGTGATCTTTGTCGGGGTCTTCCAGATTTAGTTCGTGGGCCATTTCCTTCTCGGTCATCGTGATGCGACAACCCTCAGCATGCACCACCTTGGTAGCGGTCCCCAAGAGCGTCTGGATGCCATCAAATGGGGCAATGGAATATTTGGGCGAGCCGTAATAGGCGCCCAGATGGTTGACCGCCGCATTGGGACCAATCACCGCCACGGTTTTGCCGACCAACGCGGCACGGTTCAACGGCAACACTGCACCATCATTTTTCAGCAGCACGATGGCCTCGCGGGCAATATCAACGGCCAATTTATTACCCGCCGTATTCCCCACTTCGGCAAGCGCGATGGCTTCCTGAGCGTAGGGATTTTCAAACAATCCCAACTCGCGTTTCAAGTCGAGAATCCGCAGCACCATCGTATCGAGTTGGGCGATACTCAGCCGGCCCGAGCGTAAATCCTCGGTCAGAAGTTTGTAACCGGAGTTGTTCGGCAGGTCATAATCCACCCCGGCCTGGAAGGCCAGTACGCCCGCATCATGATCATTTTCTGCCAGATGATGCAGGGTGGCTAATTCGCGCACCCCGCCGTAATCGGCCACGACGATGCCCTTGAAGCCCATGCGGTCGCGTAGAATAGTTTGCAGCAGCCAGCGGTTGCCATGACTGGGCACACCGGCAATATCGTTGTAGGAGGCCATGATGCCGCGCAGGTGGGCTTCCTTGATCGCGGCGGCAAAGGGGCGGAAATGGACTTCATACAGGGTCCGCAGATCGCGGCAATACGGGCCGACATTGGTGCCGTTCTCGCTTTCGGCATAGCCGCAGAAATGCTTGCCGGTGGCGATGACATGGGCCGCATCAATCGTGGCCGCACCGCCCTGGAAGCCCTGCACCGCCGCCACACCCATGCGGGCAACCAGATGCGGGTCTTCGCCAAAGGTTTCTTCCATGCGGCCCCAGCGCGGTTCACGGGCCACATCCAACACCGGCGACAACGCCTGATGAATGCCCACGCTACGCAGCTCCCGACCCACCTTGTCCAGACATTGCTGGACCAGGGATGGATTCCACGACGCCGCCATGGCCAAGGGTACCGGCAGCGCCGTCACGCCGTTGGCGATCATGCCATGCAACCCCTCTTCGTGCATCAGGGCTGGGATTTTCAAACGCGTCTGCGTCAGCAGGAATTTCTGAATCAAATTGACGAAGGCCACAATCTCTGCGGGCGCACGCCGTTTGCCCGGCTGACAAACCTGGCCCATGCCCAGACCGAATTTTTCTTTAAGTTCCACCTCGGTTAGGGTGGCAAAATCCCCCCGTGGGGTCTTGCCCAGATAGATGCAGTTTAGCTGCGCGAGTTTTTCTTCCAAGGTCATCTGGGCCAACAGGGCAGCGGTATTTACCATCGTAGCTCCGAATTAAAAGGCCAGATTGTATGGGGGCGCAGACGGCATCACAAGCTAGCCGGTTGGGGTCCAACTACCTGCATCCGGGGTTCATCACTCACCCACCACCAAACTTTGATTCAGGTTAGGCAGCGTGCAGGTAATGCCAAATTGTTGCTGGATTTTCTCCGCCAGTGGTTTCCGGGCGCGGTCTTCACCGTGGATCAAGGCCACTTGGGGACGGGAGGGCGCGACCTGGCCCAGCCAGTGCAGCAGATCGGTCTGGCCGGCGTGGGCGCTGAAACCGCCCAGCGTGTGCACGCTGGCTTTCACCGAAATAGGTTCGCCAAAAATCTTCACCTGCTTGGCGCCATCCACCAGCATGCGGCCCAGTGAACCGGGCGCCTGATAGCCCACAATCAGCACGGCCGTTTCCGGTTTCCAAAGATTCTGTTTCAGATGATGCAAAATTCGCCCCGCGTTACACATACCCGCCCCGGCCATGATCATACACGGACCGGTGAGTTCATTAAGGGCTTTGGATTGATCCGCGGTGACACAGGTCTTGACGGTGGCCAAATCCTCTTCCGTCATCCGGCGCGGATTCAAGGCCTGATATTCAGCATCAAATAATTCCGGATGCCGGCGGTAAATTGCCGTAGCCTCGATGGCCATGGGCGAATCAATATAGATGGGGAATTTGGGCACCCGGCCCGAGCGGAACATCAACGCCAGATGATATAAAAGTTGTTGCACCCGCCCAACGGCAAAGGCCGGGACCAGTAGCTTCCCGCGCCGAGCCACCACTTTGGCAATGATGTCGGTAAACTCGCGCACGGTGTCATCCAGACTGCGGTGGTCACGGTCGCCGTAGGTGGATTCCAGCAATACCAAATCGGCTTTGGTAAACGGTTCGGCATCGCGCAGAATCGGCGCCCCGCGCGGGCCGAGATCACCCGAAAATACCACGGTGGTATTGCGGCCTGCCCCGCGCTGCTGGAGCGAGAAACTCGCCGAACCCAACATGTGCCCCGCTTCGGCCACGGTTAAAAACAACCCCTCGGCCACCTTCACTTCCTGATGATACGGCAGGGGCTCGAACAGATTCAGGACCTTTTCCACATCTTCGCTGGTATACAACACCGGCTTGGGCTGTTGCCCCGCGCGCTGGCGCTTGCGGTTGATCCGTTCCAAATCCGAAGCCTGAATCTTGGCCGAATCACGCAAAATTAGCGCCGCAATATCTTTGGTCCCCGGCGTGGCATATACCCGCCCACGAAACCCGGTCTGTACCAGCAACGGCAAGCGCCCGCAATGATCCAAATGGGCATGGGTCAGCAGGACCGCTTTAAGGTTCTTAAAATCCACACCTTTGGGTAACACATTCAGCTTGTCGGCCCTTGAGCCCCCTTGAAACAGACCAAAATCCACCATCACACTACTGGTCGCGGTTTGGACCAGATAATTGCTGCCGGTTACTTCGCTGCCACTGGCGCCAAGAAAGGTGATACGCATTTCCGAAATCTCCACAAGGTGCGTGTTATCATAATCCGCACGAGAACGGTTTGCATGGTCAACCGCACCAACTTTTCGTGATTTCGCGGGTCTACTTAGAATTGTAGGCCGATTAACGATATGTTCGGTTAAGGTTCCACAATTCAGGAGTGTCCCGCGATGCGCCAACGCTGTTCTTTCGTGCTGATACTGTGCCTGATGCTGGTTTCTTTCGGGATGGCCCCGACAGCAACCACGGCCCCGGCCCCCATCAGTATGGATCAGATCAAAGCCGACATGACCGCCAAGGATTACCCTGCGGTTATCTCGGCCACCGCCGCGCTGCTGGCGCGAACCACCCTGCCCGAGGGTTTTAACCGTGGCGAAGTGCTGCTAATCAAAGCGGAAGCCCATATCCAGCAACGGCAAGGCCCCACCGCCGCCAGCACTCTGATGAATGTAGGCAAAGCCGACCCCAAATTGACGGATAGCGCGGCGGCACTGGGGGCATTGTTAAACAAAGCCGGCGCCCAGTGCGAATATCGCGTGAAAAACACCGAGGGTAAGGAAACCGTTTACGATCTGCGTGACCTGACCGAGCGTAAAAATGCGTTGGAGGTTTATTTCACCGCCGAATGGCGACTGGTCCGGCATCAGGTGGAGACCGCCAGCAAGCAGACGAGTTTGCCCACCTTGGCTCAGGCAGCCCGGTCGGCCACGCGTCTGCGGCCCATGGAACGTGGTTGTATGGGGAATGACAACCAAACTCAGGCTGCGGTAAAACAATTATGCGGGCAAGCCAATACCGCCATGACCGGCGTACTAAGCAAACAGGAAACGGATATTAAATCCTACGATACCGAGTCCCATAAATGGTTGACACGCAGCCACAAAAACGTTGATCCGGCCACAAAAAAGACCATCACCATCCAAGAAGACTATCAGCCCGGCCTGACCGACGCTCAGATTAATGGTCTTAAAGCCATTCTCGCCACCTGCGAAGATATCGCCACATTTCTAAAACAAAATGGCGAGGCGTTCGGTGGATTAGCCGATTTTAAGGCGGTGATGGCCCAAGCCGAAAAGAATCATACCGCGGCCAAACTGTTATTGTCCGCCAAGTTTGAATCCAAGACCAAAGTGATCAAGTAGCCGAGTGGTTAGTATCGCCTGTCGTGGGTAGGATGACAGGGATAGGTCCCAATGACCTTATGCAGGCTCCTCGGTTGCGCCCTCTCGCTCGGTGGAATGAGATGTATCCGCCTCAGTCCGATACCGGTTCATCCACTCATAGCCCAGCATCATGATCCGCACCGCGCGGCGGGCTTGCCGTCGGTGCGCGAGACGTTGCTGGTTTTTATAGGTTTGGCGCGCGGCCGGGGGCAGCAGGTCCGCATGGGTCACGGCATACTGGGCCAGCGCCTCCTGCACCACATGCACATCATGGTGCACGCCGATTTCGGACTGCAGCTCTTTGAGGAACTTTAACTCTTTGTTTACCTCGGTGTGTCCCAGCGCCCGGGCCAAGTCCAATCCGTAACGCAATTTCTTGACCGCAATTCGTATCGCATGCAGCGCCTCGGGGGTTTGCTGCTTTACGGCCTTGATTATGGTCTCGGCCATGCGGTCGCGCGCTTTGCGAATCCGCTTGGTCAGATTCGCCTGCAAACGGGCCTCCACGGCCGTCCCCTCCGGGCTGCGTGACAACTCTTCCAGCACGTGGCCCAACATCAGCACCGCACCATGCAGGGCCGCGCTCTTCAGTCGTACAGCCAATTCGTTGGCCAAACTTTCCCGCACGGCGGACTGCGGTTGCAATAGCGCTTCACGCCATGGCCGCAGGGCAATGGGCCACGGCCACTCCGCCAGATGTTCGCCCGTGACATCGTGATCGCGCAGCATCCCGGCGGCCCGGCGCAGATTGCTCAAAGACTGGGAGAAAGCGTCCAAGGCCACCGGATCAATCACTTTACGGAATACCGGCAACACCGCCCCCATGCGCCGGGTGGCCACACGCAGTTGATGCACGGTTTCTACCGCCAATTCCTGCTGCCCGGCCTGAATGTGAGTGAGTAAATTGGCTTGCTGGGCACAGGCAATGGCTACCAGTCCCTGATTGGGGGTCCGTTCCTGATTGGTCGTGGTTTCGGCCATAAGTGCGTTCCTCAGCCTTAACTATATCGCCAGCAGGGCAAATTGTCAGGCATTTTAGTCCGGTTTGGGCATTGAGCATTCCGGGCTTACAATATCCCCATGACACCCGATCCAAAAGATATCCTGTCCCAATGCCCGATGTTCCGCCATGTCACGGGCGCCTCCGCCGTGCGGCTGGCCGCGATGGCCCGGGTATGTCACTTTACCAAGGATACCCAGATTTTTCGGCAGGGCACGCCCCCGCCGGGGGTGTATATCGTGGCCTCGGGGCTGGTCCGGGTCTACAAATTATCCGCCAATGGCAAGCAGCACATCCTACATCTGGTCGGACGGGGCAGCACCTTTGCCGAGGTGGCCGCGATCGGCAATTTCCCCGTGCCCGCCTTTGCCCAGGCCGTGGAAGACTCCACCTGTGTGCTCTTACCCCAGTCCGACTTCCTGCGGGCCTTGCAGGAAGATCACCAGTTGTGTCTGCAATTATTAGGTTCACTGGCGGGCTGGGTACGGCATCTGGTGGGATTGATGGAGGATATCGTGCTGCGTGATGCCGCCGGGCGCGTGGCCAAATATCTGCTGGAACACTGCACCAAAACCGCCTCTCTGCTGCCCATCGCCAAGAAAGATCTGGCCAATCATCTGAATCTGACCAGCGAAACCCTGTCGCGCACGCTGCGCCGTTTGGATGATGCGGGGGTCATCATCCAAAGCGAGGCGGGCATCGCCATCGCCAATCGGGAAGAATTGGAACTGATTATCGAAGGTCTGGGGCAGGAATAGCCGGGGGCTTATTCCGATTTATCTCGTTCGATCATCGCATACGCATTGTGGTTGTGGATGGACTCGAAGTTTTCACTTTCGATCGAATACCACGTGATGCGGTCTTCTTTTTCAAAACCCAGGGCTAGATCGCGGATGATGTCCTCGACAAATTTGGGGTTGTCGTAGGCCTGTTCGGTGACGAACTTTTCGTCCGGCCGTTTGAGCACGGCATACACCGGCGCACTGGCCGCGGCTTCCATAATCCGGACCAGTTCTTCGATCCATAGATTGCCCTTGAAGCGTACGCGGGCCGTCAGTTCACAGCGCTGATTGTGCGCACCGTACTGCGAGATTTCTTTGCTGCACGGGCACAGCGAGGTGGCGGGCACCTTCACGCCGAGGATAAAGTCATCCGTGCCGTTGCTGGTCCCCTCAAACATGGCCACATAATCCATCAACCCGCGGGCCCCGGTCACCGGGGCGGCCTTTTCGATGAAATAGGGGAACTCCAGCTCGATATGCGCCGTTTCGGCGTTCAACTTGGTCTTCATCTCGTGCAGAATCGGGATAATCTGCTCGGGGGTCATCTGCCGGTGGTGGGTGTTGAGGATTTCCAAAAACCGGCTCATATGCGTGCCCTTGCGCTCGCGCGGCAGGGACACATACAGATTGATCCGGGCCACCGTATGCTGGGTGCCGCCATCGGCCTGTTTGAGCGTGATGGGATAGTGGACGTCTTTGACGCCCACCTGATTGATGAAAATATTGCGCTGGTCGCCCGAACCCTGCACGTCGGGCATTTGTTTCTTAATCATGGTCAGCGTGGTCTCCGGCATCAAGGAACGCATAGCATACTCCAAATCAATGACCGCCTATCACTTACACATACAACCATAGGCTGGTCAGGGGCTCAGAAGCAAATGCGTACCTTATTTATACTATATCGTTTTTCCTATCATGAACCTACGTATATTCGGTTTTACTTCTTATAGATCGCGGCGGGGTCCACCAGCCGCGGGGCGGAGAAATCCAGCTTTAACTGGCCATTATCCGTGATAATCTGTCGGTAGAAGCAACTCCGATAGCCATTGTGACAGGCACAACCGGCCTGCCGTACTTTGACAATCACCGCATCCTGATCGCAATCCACATAGACCCCGACCACCTGCTGGACATGCCCGGATTCTTCACCTTTGACCCAGAATTTGGACCGCGAACGCGACCAGTAGGTCGCCTTGCCGGTGGTCATGGTCTTTTCCAGTGCGGCCTGATTCATAAAGGCCACCATAAGGACTTCGTTGGTGTCGGCATCCACCGCCACGGCCGTAATCAGGCCATTGGCGTCGAATTTCAAATCCAATCCCGTACCTAACTCACGTTCCGCGGATGCCGCCATGTCAAGAACTCCTTAAAACGGCGATTATAGTTTTTTTACTCCGCAATCTCCACCCCCCACGGGCGTTGTTTTGCTGTAACATGGCAGCCCAACACGAAACCGACCGGAAGTTTGGCAACCAGAGGCGGCATATTTTCATGATTGTGTGGCTCGTAAAACATTTTTTCCGCTGGGCTGACCGTCTGACCATGCCTCTGGTGGTGGCCTTATTGGTGTGGCTGGCGCTGCCCATTGTGCAGGCCAAATTGGAGATTGTGACGCAGGTGCAATTCGTCGGCCATGCCGACGAAGCGGCTTATGCCCACATGGGGCGGAGTCTGCACGAAGGCAAGGGCTTTATGGTGCCTTATGTTTCGTGGCACTTCATCCCCTACGATGCCAATATAACCCGTCTGGAAGACCACTGGCCCCCACTCATGGGGCTGATGATCTGGCCGTGTTTTGCCCTGTGGGGTGTGGAACCGTGGGTGGCGAAGATCCCTGCCATTCTGATGGGCACCATTGGCCTGCCGGTGATCAGTGCCTTGCTGGCCCATGCCCTATCCAAGCGGGCTTATGTGGGGTTGGTGGCGGGTATTTTCATCCTGATGGACCCACACCTGTTGACGGAATCGTTAAAAACGCTGTCAGATATTACCACTGCCGTCATGCTGGCAGGATTCGCCTGGGCGCTCCTGAACGCAGTCAAATACCCCCGCTGGCACTTATTGGCCGGGGTATTTCTGGCGTGTGCGTGTCTGGCCAAAGGGTCGGCACTGGCGTTTTTAGGGCTGTATCCCTTGCTGGTGTTTGTAGCCGGAGGCTGGCGGGCATTCTGGTGCCGGTGGCTGGTCTGGGGCGGGGTGACGTGCTGTCTGCTCATGGCCCCGTGGTGGTACGCCAACTGGCGGGCTTACGGCCATCCCCTGCATAGTACGCAGCGTTATGTATCGGGATATATCGCCATGTTGAATTGGGACGCGGGTACGTATTACCCGTATTGGGGACAAAACCTGCCCAAACTTTCGGACCGTTGGGAGCGGTTTGGCAATGGGACTTTTTATCCCTATCTGGGGGACAAGGCGCCCAAGCTCGATCCAAAGACCGGTAAACCACTCCGGTTTGCATACGATGATCTGCTCATCCGTAACCGCGAGCAAGTACTGCGGGTGGGTTTGTTGGGAACGCAATCCCAACCTTCGTCGTGGTGTGATTTTGGTGAATATGGCGCGGCGACGTTGTCATGGCTGGTCCAACAGCCCGTTTCCGCTAAAGTCAAAAAGCGTGAGGCCAATGAACCCGCTTGGGGCAATCCGCGCTATGTGTGGAATTGGACCAATCCGCTCTGGCAAATCCCCGCCGTGGGGGTGGTGATCTGGCTGGCAGGTTGGGGCCTGCTCCGGCCCATCGCATGGCTGGGGGGCGGGACGGTTTGTTTTTGGCGGCGCTGGCACGGGCGACCGCGTAAACACGCCTGGATCGGCAACTGGTGGCTACGTTGGATCGAGGGTGGAGAGCCGGGGTTGGCGCTATTACTGATTGCTTTGGTCCATGGCGGTTTTATCGTTTTGTGCTGGGAAGCACTGCCGCGATTGGCTTTTGCGCTCCTGCCCTTCACGCTGGCTTTGGGACTCACCGGCTGGGCACGATTGCTCGAGGCGCCCTGGTGGATTCTGTTCCCCCGGACAGCACAACGGATCGGACTCATCATCAGTCTGGTGGCGGTGGTGTGGATCGGCTGGATTCATCTGCGTCAACCCAGGGCGGTGATTATGGTAGATCAGAAGAACTTAGTCGCCAATACCCGGCCGCGCGCCGAGGTGAATGGCCAAAGCCTGACCATCGTTAACTTGATGCAGGACAGTACCGCCTGGTTAATCACCCAAGGGGATGGGATTATCTATCCCACCACTACACCCGCCGAAAAGACCCCGCTACAATTAGCCCAAACCATGTTCCCGGATCCCTTCACCCATCCGTTCACGGACAAAGATCGCAAACGGTTCCCGTGGACCGATGCGAACAATTTTAACCCACAAATTACCGCCGGACGCTGGATTAAAACTAACCTGCCTGCCGATGCGGTGGTGCTGACGCGCTATCCGTGGCAAATACTCTTCTATGCCCAGTCCAGTCAGAAAGGCGTCACCATTGCCTACGCCCGGCCCGAGACCATTTTCGCCATTGCCAAGTATTACCGCTGCACCCATTTTATTGTGGATATTGAACGCCCCGGCCTGCGGGAATATGTCGCGGCCAATCCCACCGGACTGGAACGCCTGCCCGATGCGCCTGTGGAGATGTATCAAATCCATTGGGATAAATTACCCAATGTGGGCATCCTCCCGCCAGACCTGAAGCTAGAGCCGGCACAATATTGAACTGCTCCAGCCAGACAGGGCGGTCATCAATTCAAGTCCTGTTCCCGAATCAATTGGGCAAACAGCCCCCCTTGGGCACACAGTGCGTCATAGGTTCCTGTTTCGACGATGCGGCCGTGATCAATGACAATGATTTCATCCACGTTGCGGACTGTGCTCAGTCGGTGGGCGATGACAATAATGGTGCGGCTGCCTTGCAAACCGTCAATGGCTTCCTGAATGCTGCGTTCGGTGGTGGAATCCAACGCCGAGGTGGCCTCATCGAGAATGAGCAGGCAAGGATCGCGCATCAGTGCCCGCGCCAGTGAAATACGCTGGCGTTGGCCCCCCGACAAATTACTGCCTCGTTCATTGAGCCGGGTATCGTAACCATCGGGCAAGGCCATAATAAAATCATGGGCCTGAGCCAGGCGGGCCGCTTGCTCGATACTCGCCTGCGTGGGTTGGTCCGCGGCAAAGGCAATGTTGGCCCGGATGCTGGTGGAAAATAGAATCGGTTCCTGCAGCACAATCGCCGCCCGGCTGCGAAAATGCTCCTGTTTGAGTAGTTTCAAGTCATGACCGTCCATCCGAATCGTGCCAGCCTGCGGATCATAAAACCGCAGCAACAGGCGACAGACCGAAGATTTCCCCCCACCCGACGGCCCGACCAGCGCATAGGTACGCCCGGCCTGAAAACGCCAGGAAAAATCTTTCAGTACCACCCGGTCGGCGTTATAGCCAAACGTTACCTGGTCAAAAACGACTTCTCCCATCAAGGGTGGGCTGATGGCCCGGGGATGTTCCGGCGGATCGGGGGTGATATGCAGAATTTCATCAATACGCTCCAGCGACGCCATGCTGTCCTGTAACACCAACATGCCGTCCACGATCCGCTGCACGGTACCTTCAATGGTCCGCAGGTAAAACAGAAACAGCATCAACCCGCCAATGGTCAGCGTGCTGGGGGTGGCCATCACCATAAACGCCCCCACCGTGATGATGACAATCTGGGTGCCCATCACCAGACTCATGGTCAACGACTGAAACAGCCCGTCCAAGCGCGAGATCCGCTCCTGGGCATCTTTCAGTTCGGCGGATTGCGCGGCAAAAGATTCCAGCGTGTCATCTTCCGCGCCCGAGGCTTTCACCAGACTGATGCCGGCAAAATACTCGGCGGCCCGCCCGGTCACCAAACTCTGGCTTTCCTGCATTTCCCGGCGGCGTTTACGCATCAAAGGGCCAAAGATGTAGACTACCAGACCCGAAAGCCCCATCAGTCCCATGGCCAGCAGCGTCAGTTTCCAATTGGTCAGAAACAGGATGGTGGCCAGCACCAGGATGGTGACCGTATCCATAATCATCATAATGATGCCCCGGTCCACAAACTGGGCGGCGGTGGCAATATCCGAACTTACCCGCGAGGCCAATGCCCCGGCATAATTGCGGGCGAAAAAGTCCATACTCAGCCGTTGGAGATGGTGAAAGAGCCCGCGTCGCATCTCATGCTGAATGGTGGCCCCGGTTTTCGTGCCAAACACCGAACGAAAGTACGTGGCTACACTCAGGCACAGCAAGCTGCCGCAGGCCAGGCCAATCATCACCCATAGGGTATGGATTTTGGCGGTGTCACCGGCCGCGACCGCAGGCAGGATTTTATCTATGACCTCCTTGCCGATGAAGGGCGCAACCAAAGGCATCAAAAACTTGATGATGCCAAAAATGATGGTGAGCACCAAAAGTCGCCAATGATGGCGCAGCGGTGGGCGCAAGGGGCGCAGTAGATGGAACCAGGACGGTGTCGGTCGTTTCACTGCGGTGGAAGTCATACAGAGCCCTTCAAGCCAGCACGGACGGCGTGCCACAATGGGAAGTAGCCACAAAATTCGGCGGAAATCAGCATACCCCTACCAGCCGGGGTCCGCAAGAGCGAGTGGAGGAAGCATGCTCTCCCGAACAAAAAGGCCGTTGTGGATAGCACAACGGCCTGGCTGGATTAAGTTCAAACGGACGCCGGGGTTAGAAATTGGCTTTTGGGATCATCATGCCAAAGCCCCAGCCATTGCGGTAGTTATCGCACTTCACCACGATATGGTTGATGCCCGCCCGCAATTGGATGGTGACGGTGTCCGCGCCAACGCTGTAACCGCGCCCGATTTCATGGTTATGGACCAGCTTGCCATTGATCCAAACGCGGATGCCGTCATCGCTGCCCATCTTGCATACACATTCCCGGGCGTGGATGGATTCCACCGTGGTGTAGGCGAACGCATTCACCCAGTCACGCAGTGCGATGACTTTGCCGAGATTGATCATGCCCCGGTTATTGATCTTGGCGGGCACCCACGACCAGGTCTGGCCGCCGGCGGTCACGGATTGGGTCACATCCAGACTGCCATCCGGGCTGGCGGCCACCAGCGGGTCCACCGGGGTGGGGTCATCCAGCGAGACCGCGCCGGCTTTGATGCCAGCGAACGGTCCGATCACATGCCAATCGTCCACACAGTCGGCGAATTCTTCCTGCTGCTTTTTATCCCACGAGGCATGCAGCACCTTGGGGTCCACCAACGGGAACGCAATGCCACTGTTGGGCACCAGCGTACGCTTGGCATCCAGATCCGGCAGCAGCGGGCCGTGCGCGGCGATCATCTCGTCGCACATCTCGACAATCTTGTCCAGTGTCAACGTGGCTGCGGTGAGGGGATCAAACATCGCCGCCTGATACACATGATCACGCCGGCCTTCCATGGCCGCGCGGATAAACAGCTCGTGTTGCTGCACGTGCGGCATCATATAGGCGACCAGTTGCGGGGGCAGTTCGCCCACCGTGGTGAATTGCAGCCCCGCGCGGTCCACCAGCGTGGGCACCTCGACGATGGCCGTGGCCGGCAGATTGGTGATCGCGCCGCGGTTGGGCATATTGCCATAAACCACCGAGGGTGTGCCGGTGACGATGGAATGGATGATCGTGCTGCCATATTCATGGCTGCGCGTATGCTTCATCGCGTCGTCGTTCTGGGCTTCTTTCTGCATGCGTTCAAAGTCGTCTATAATGCCATCGCAACGGCGCAGATATTCGTCAATGGGCACGCTGTGCTTGGCGATCACATCCCTGCCCCGGGGGATGAAGTAGGGACAGTATTCCGCGTTGTGTTCGCTGGATTCGGTGATGAAATGGCCAAGAATTTTCATCAATTCAAAGCGCACTTGGTTGCTACCATAAACCTTGGGGTCCTGCATGGCCTGAAACAGACGCGGATACAGATCCTGGCCGTTTTTCATCAGTTTGATATAAAACGCCATGTGATTGATGCCCGCGCAGATGAACTCCACAGTATGCGGGTCTTCCCCGATGTAACGCATGATCTGGTCGAGTGTGCCCTGCACACTGTGACACAAACCCACCGCCTGAATGTTGCTGGTCCGGGTGACCGTCTGCATGTTCATGGACATGGGATTGGAATAGTTCAGCAGCACCGCCCGGGGACAAAGTTCCTGCATGTCCTGCGCCAGTCCCTTCATCAGCGGATAGGTCCGCAGGGCGCGGAACAGCCCCCCGGGCCCGGTGGTATCGGCGATCGTGAAGTTCAGGCCGTACTTGCGCGGGATTTCAAAATCCACCAACGTCGAATCCATCCCGCCGATCTGAACCATATTGATGACAAAGTCCGCCCCCGCCAGCGCGGTGCGCCGGTCCATGGTGGCTTCGATGGTGGGATTGCCCCCCAATCCCTTGGCCACTTTGCGACAGAGGGCAGCGCCGACCTCCAGACGTTCGCGATCAATATCCATGTAACTGAACGTCGCATCGCGGAATTCGGGATACGAGAGAATGTCGCCGGTAAGATTGCGGGAAAAAACCACACTACCCGCACCGATCATGGCCACTTTAATCATTGCGTTGCGCTCCAAAAATAGTCCGGTACCGCAGTACCACCGCCAACCAACTTACACAATAATGACTAGGATAATATTAATATTTCTTAGCACAATAGCAATATAGTGACATTTATAGCATAATTGTGATATGGAAAAGACCGTTTTAGCCTCTGCCCGGGGTCGCCCCACCACTCAGGAGCCTTTGCTCTGGTCCCAAGGGTGTGGCCATGAACGCATCCCTGCCACCAGCAACTATCACTGGGACGCACGCACGCGGCCGGATGCCCCGCATTGGGTCCTGCAATACACCCTGCACGGCAGCGGGTATTACCAAACCGCCAACCGCCGGGTGATACTGGGGCCGGGGTCGGCGTTTCTGGAGCACATACCCGGACCGTTTCGTTATGGTTATGCACTGGAACACGGGGCCGTCTATGAACAAATTTACCTCAGTTTTTCCGGGGATCTGGCGCAGACCTGGTGTCGCCACCTCACTGAACATTATGGTCACACGTACCATTTCGGCCCACAAACCCCCGTGGCATCGCTGCTGAAACGGCATATCTACGAACAGTATCAGGATCAGGTGACCAGCCGGTATCTGATTTCTGCCCGGCTGGGGGAAATCCTGCTGACCATGTGGGATGTACTGGCCCAGGCCCAATTGGCCACCACCCCGCTGATTCAGCAGTGCCTCGATTTACTCGAACAACCCGGCGTGTTACAGCAGACCACCCCCAGCGCACTGGCCGGGAAACTGGCCATCACGCGCGAGCATCTGTCGCGGGCCTTTCATCATGTCATGGGCGTGGGGTTGCAGGATTACCTGATCCAGCAGCGTCTGGAATGGGCGGCACAATTATTGCGCGACACCGATTTGAAGCAGGAGGTGATTGCCCGCCAGTGCGGTCTGGGCAGCGGGAATTATTTCTGCCGGGTGTTCCGCCAACAGCGCGGACTCACCCCGGCCCAATACCGCCGCAGTCCCTGGCTGCACGGCAAAACCGCCCCCCGGCAAGCTCAAGCCGGCGGGTAATGGGCGACAATCTCCCGGGCCTTCTCGCGCACCAGATTGATTAACTCCGGCGGTTGCAGCACCCGGCAATCCGGGCCGTTGCTCAAAATCCACCATACAATCTCATCCAACCCCGCCACCTGCAGCGTCATCAGCAACCGACCATCGGGCAGGCGGGTGATTTTCTGACTGGGATGCCAGAACGTGTCGGCTATGGTATCGGCAAAGCGGGCAGTAAATTCCAATTCGATGTCATAGAGCACCGCGCCGCGAATCATGCGCCAAGCCTGGCCCAGATGTTTTTCGATGCTGAACTTGGGCGGGATGGTGTAACTGGTCGCCGTGGGCGTGATGGATTGGAAGCGACTGAGCTTCAGGGAACGCACATCCTTGTGTTCGGTATGGTAACCCACCGCATACCAAGCCCGCTGATTGAACATCAGAGCGTAGGGGCGGAAGACAAACGTGCTCAAGTGGGCATCCTCGGGTTCGCCCGCCTGTTGTTGGCGCGACCGGTACACACAGCGCACGGCTTTGAGCGTTTGGATGGCCTGGGTCATGCGGGCATGGCGATCCAGCACTTCGCCGCCGCGCTGCTGGGCGGCGGGATCTACCCGCACGTGATCTTCGATAGTTTTCAGTTCCCGCACGGTCTGCGCGGGCAGCATGGCGCGAATTTTAGCCACCGCCCGGGCCGAGTCCGCGGCAAAGGGCATCTGGGTGCCCCCGCGCAGTTGCTGGGTCAGCATGACCAGCGCCAGCCCCTCCATAAAGGTCAGGTCCACTGGACGCAGGTAATAATTATCGGGAATGTAATAAGCCTGCGTCTCGGTGTTATATTGGATTGGGAACTGGGCATCGCGTATGGTCTTGATATCGCGACTCAGGGTCCGCCCGACCACCCCGGTCTGTTCCGCCAGTTCCTTGAGGGTAAAATTCTGTCCCCCCGCCAGCAGGGTCATAATCTGTACCAGCCGCGTTAAGCGTTTGTTTTTATCCGACTTGTCCAGATCTGCCATGGTGTATCTCCGTATAAGCGATTCCTATCATAAGCCCAGCCGGGCCAGAGGTTGAAGTGTGGGCGAGGTAAAAGTGCGCTAAATTCTTTCCGCCCCGGCAGATGTGGCTGGCTCGTTATGCCCCCTGACTTTCCCAATCCATTTTTAGGCATGTGACACCCTAAACCGCGTTTCCTATTCCTTTTTAGGCCCTAAATCGTTAAGATATGGGTCGCAACCTACAACTCCAACATGCCCAGTTGCCCGCCACCGAGCCCGGCGTTATACTACCGGGCTTTCGTTGGCTGTGTAGCTCAGTTGGTAGAGCAAGGGATTCATAAGCCCTGGGTCGCCGGTTCGAGTCCGGCCGCAGCCAGATGTCACCTCTGGCCCGCGCGAACTTCTTGGGGAAGTTTGAACTTGGCGGACCTTGGTGACGGGACTTTTTTGGATAGGATTCGTAAACATGAAGACCGACATTCACCCCACGTACAACTACTGCACCGTCCGGTGCGCCTGTGGCAACACCTTTACCACCGGCTCGACTCAGAAATCCATTCAGGTAGACCTCTGTGGCACCTGCCACCCGTTCTACACCGGCAAACAGAAGTTTGTGGACACCGCTGGTCGCGTGGAACGCTTCCAGAAGAAGTTCGCGAAGTTCTCCGCGGCTCAGACGGCCAAGAAGCCCAGCTAACGTATCGGTCAGCTTATTCTGGACGCCGCGGTGCGCGACGCGCCCCGCGGCGTTTTTCATTGGTAGCGCCATGAGTGATCTTTCCGCATTATCGACCGGCTATCAGCACATTCTGGTGCAACTGGCCCACCTGCAGCATCGTCAGCAGGATATCGAAGCGGAAATGAATGATCCCGACGCCAACCTGCCTACGGTCAAACTAACCGGTCTGGCCAAAGAGCACGGCCGGCTGCAGCGGATGCTGGCGCCCTATCTGGAATATACCCAACTACAAAAACAGGTGGCGGACCTGAAAGACATGGTCGCCAGTACCGACCCTGAAATGGCCGCCATGGCCACCACGGAACTGGCGGAACTGGGGCCCAAACTTGACGCCAAAATCGAACAAATCGTGGATGCCTTCCTCGCCGCCGATGAATTGGGCGTGGATGCCCTGATTTTGGAAATCCGCGCCGGCACCGGCGGGGATGAGGCCGCGTTATTTGCCCGTGATCTGGCCGAGATGTACCGCAGGTATGCCGACCGGCGCGGCTGGACCTATGAAGTGATGGACTTTTCCCCCAGCGACCTGGGGGGATTCCGTGAAATCATCATCAATATCAGCGGGCCGGGGGCCTGGGCCACGCTGGATATGGAAGCCGGCGGCCACCGCGTACAACGCGTCCCCGCCACCGAAGCCAGCGGGCGCATCCATACCAGCGCCGCCACCGTGGCCGTCATGCCCGAAGCCGACGAATCCATCATTTCCATCAACCCCTCGGAAGTGCGCGAGGATGTTTCCCGCGCGGGTGGGCCAGGCGGACAAAACGTCAATAAAGTCGAATCCGCCGTCCAATTAACCCACCTCCCCACCGGCATCACGGTGCGGATCCGCGACGAACGCAGCCAACACAAAAACCGCGACAAAGCCTGGCGGATTCTGCGGGCCCGCGTCTTCGAACATTTTGATGCCCAACGCCGGGCCCACCGTGTGGCCCAGCGCAAGCAAATGATGGGCTCGGGCGATCGCAATGAACGCATCCGCACTTACAGCTTCCCCCAGAGCCGGTGCACCGACCACCGCCTGAACGAGAATTTCCCGCTGGAAAAAATCCTCAGTGGTGATATGGACGACCTGCTGACGGCCATCCAAAAACGCATCCGCCATGACCGTTTGGCCAACCTGACCATTGCCTAAGCGAGGGCCCCATGCTATCCCCTGGACTGGTTTCGATTACGTTCCGCAAAATCAATGTCGCCGGAATCATCGCCCTGTGCCAACAACACCAGTTACGCAGTATTGAATGGGGTGCGGATGTACATTGTCCCTGGCAGGATGCCACCGTGGCCCAGCAGGTTGGCGAGCAGACCCGTGACGCCGGGCTGGCCATCTCGGCTTATGGGTCGTATTACCGTTTGCTGAAGTCCGCCGAGGAAGGCATGACCTTCCCGCTGGTATTATCCGCTGCGCAGGCACTGGGGGCCCCGTGTGTCCGCGTCTGGGCGGGAATGCAGGGCTCCGCAACCGCCACCGCCGAGTATCGCGCCGCGTTAGTGGCCGAAGCCCGCACCATCGCCAGCCAGGCGCAAGCTGTGGGCATTAAAGTCGCATTTGAATATCATGACCGCACGCTGACCGATACCAACGATTCCGCCCGGCAACTGCTGACCGAAATTGACCACCCCAATATGCGGGTCTTCTGGCAACCCCACAATGGCAAAGATGCCGACTATAACTGCACCGGCCTGACCAATGTCTTGCCGTGGGTGGAGTCGGTGCATTGTTTCCACTGGTATCCCGAGTCGCAGCGCTTGCCGTTAAGCGCCGGGCAGGAACGGTGGATCCGGTACCTGAAAATCTTGCGTCCGTCCGGACGTGACTATCCGGTGTGTCTGGAATTCGTGGCCGGAGACACCGTGGAACAACTGGCCGCTGACGCCGCTACGTTGCACCAGTGGCTTGGGGCCTAACCGGCTGGCTAAATATTTCCCATAATCCCAAGGCTTGGTTATAGTACACCCTGTACCAACGTTAGTTGTTGCACTTAATCTTATTACTTGGAAGAATCGCCCCGTGGCCCTGCAAGCGGTATTATTCGACCTCGACAGCACGCTGATCTGTTATGCCCCCGGCGGGCGCAGTTTTGAGGTTTTTTGGCTCCAATATCTGGCCGAAGCCGGCATCGTGGTGCCCGATCCCGCCGCCCTGACGCAGGCACTGATTAAGGCCCGCAAGAAAATCTGGAACGATGAAGACGCGCAGCGCGTGCACCGGGTGAAGATGGTGGCGACCATGGCTGGGGTATTGCAGGACGCTGCGGCCAGCGTGGGCCTGACCGTCCCCCCGACCATCGCCACGGCCAGCGCGCAGGCGCTGGTGGACTATCTGGTCAGTCGGTGTGTGTGCTTGCCCGATACGGTGACCGTTCTGAATACGCTACGCCAGCGCGGGCTGAAACTGGGTCTGATTACCAATGGCGATGGCTACATGCAGGCCCAGAAACTGAAGCATACCGGTCTGGAAGGCTGGTTTGACTATCTGGGCATCGAAGGTGCGCTGGGCTATGGCAAACCCGATCCCCGTGCCTTTCATAATGCTTTGGCCCAACTCAAACTAACCCCCGCCGAGGTGGTCATGGTCGGCGACAACCTCGGGCACGATGTGCAAACCGCCCAGGCGCTGGGTATCCGCAGTTTCTGGCTGTCCAGTAAACCCCGGCCCGAAATTCCCGCCGAGGTGATTTTGAACCGCTTGGGTGAATTACCAGAACGCCTCTTTACGTAATCTTTGCACTTGCGGGGCAAACTTGCGGGTTTAGTACCACACTTACACCTTCGCATCCGCCGCCCTTTGGCGTTATAATTCGGGGTTTTAGGTCCGTTACTGACTGATATCCTGTTTTTAGGAGTTTGAGCATGGCAGCGAGCAAGCGTCCTCTGGTTTTGATCATCCGCGATGGCTGGGGCGAAAATCCCAATTCCAATATGGATAAATTCAACGCCATCAAACTGGCCAAACACCCAGTAGATGACCGCCTCATGCGGGAATATCCCAATACCCTCATCCACACCAGCGGCGAAGATGTCGGCCTGCCGGTGGGCGTGATGGGCAACTCCGAAGTCGGCCACCAGAATATCGGCGCCGGCCGCATCGTGGATCAGGAAACCATGCGCATCACCCGCCGCATCCGCGACGGCAGCTTCTTTACCAATGGCACGCTGGTCAAAGCGTTCGCCCATGCCAAAGCCAAGGGGACCAAGGTGCATATCCTCGGCCTGTGTTCTGACGGCCGGGTCCATTCCGATCTGGAACATGCCTATGCCCTGCTGGAAATGGCCCAGCGGCAAGGCTTCCCCGGCGACCGTGTGCTGGTTCATGCCATCACCGACGGGCGCGATACCGCCCCGCAAGGCGGCAAGGAATTCCTCCGCCAACTCGAAGCCAAAATTCAACAAATTGGCGTGGGCCGCATTGCCACGATCGTGGGCCGCTTTTATGCCATGGACCGCGACAACCGTTGGGATCGGGTGGAACAGGCTTATAAACTGCTGACCGAAAATGTCGGCGTGCGCTTTGATTCCGCCCAGGCATGCCTTACGTCCTATTATGCCAACCCCACCGACAGCTCACGCACCGGCGACGAGTTTGTTACCCCCTCAGTCATCGGTCAGGGTGGCAAAGTGCAGGATGGCGACGCGGTGATCTTCTTCAACTATCGCGGCGACCGCCCGCGCGAATTGGCCAAGGCTTTCGTCTATGACGATGCCACCTTGGCCAAGCAACCCAACGGTGGTCTGAAGCGCACCACCTGTCCGCAGAATGTGTTCTTTGCCACGATGGCGGGTTATGAAACCGGCCTGCCGGTGGAAGTGATCTTCGACAAGCCCGAAAAGATGGCGGATATCTTCGGCATGTACATCGCCGATCAGGGCTTGGCCCAACTGCGCTGTGCGGAGACCGAAAAATTCCCGCATGTGACGTTCTTCTTCAATGACTATCGCGAACCGCCGTTCAAGGCCGAAGACCGTGAGATGGCCCAGTCGCCGCGCGAGGTGAAGACCTATGACCAGAAGCCCGAAATGGCCGCCCACGAAATCACCGAGATCATGCTGCGGCGTTTGGAAGCCAACCAGCATGATGTGTATGTGGTGAACTTTGCCAATGGCGATATGGTCGGCCACACCGGCGTCCTGTCTGCCGCGATCAAGGCCGTCGAAACTGTGGACGCCTGCGTGGGCAAGATTATTGCCAAGCTGGAAAGCATGGGCGGTAGTGCTATCGTGACCGCCGACCACGGCAACTGTGAACAGATGTGGGATTTTGAAAACAACTGCCCGCATACGGCACACACCACGTTTGACGTACGTGCGATTTTGGTAGACCCGCGCGTCAAGGGCAAGGAATTGCGGACCGGTGGCCGGCTGGCTGATTTGGCCCCCACCGCACTGGCCCTGCTGGGTCAAAAGCAACCTTCCGCGATGAGCGGCGGCAGCCTGCTGAGCTGATAAGTCCTTTATATTCAGGTACTTAAATACCCTCGTGAAGTCCCTTCGCGAGGGTATTTTTTAAGTCCGATGCCTGGAGCAATAAAACGCTGCGGTCGTCGTTATATACTTGGTACGTGCCATTCGGTTTTCTTGCCGGAGTCAGATGTTTATGCGCAAATCGCAATGTTGGCTGCTTGCAGCCGTATCCTGCGTGGTGTTGGTGGCTGCGCCGGTTCAGGCCGGTCGGTTTGATGACTTTACCCGCCGATTTCAAAATCCCCCCGATGCCGCGCAAATTGATGGCAGCAGTTTTCTGGGGGGCAAGGGCACCGAATGGCTGGTGGCTGGCGGTTTTCAACCCAATGGTCAGGTTGTGGTGATCGGGGTTGCACTCGGACCGGTCTTTGATCTGGATGGATACAAAGCTCCCATCAAAGTCCTCGGTACCGATCCCGGCGCCCCCGCTGCCCCCACCGAACCCGTGGATAAAAATAAAGATGGCAGTCCCAAACCCGGCATGTTCTCCTGGCAGCACGCCAATAGTGCCCCCTTCGTGGCGATCTTAAGCGAAGACCTGAAGACGTATCAACAGGTCACCCGTCTACCCTGGGGCATCGGGGCCGTTACCAGCGGTGGGGTGGATTCCAAGGGCTATATTTACCTCACCGGCCCGGCCGGGGCCACCGATACCGGCGCGCTGGGCCGCGTGGAAGTGATCAATGCCGGGGAGAACGGCTCCAAGAAACCCAAATGCGCGGCCATCTGGCTGGCAAAGCTCGACCCCACCGCCACCCAAGTGGTGTGGGCCAAAAAAGTCGTCGGGTCCTCGACCCTTCCGGGCCTGCGCGTGACCGATGCCGATGATGTGGTTCTGACCGGACCGGATATTCGCACCTTCACCACCGATGGTAAGGTTAAAGGCGTGGTCGCCGTGCCCGGCGGGCTGGAAGGCAATGTCTCGGTCAATCCCAAGGATGGCACCTACGCCCGGGGCGGGGAACATCATTGGGGCACTGGCCGCGAACCCTGGCGCTGCCCGACGCTGAATATTTATAAACCCGATGGCAAGCAACTGTATCAGCTGTATGATTGGGGTGGCCCCATGGTGGGCACCGATCGGTTGCGCGATGTTTCCGATACCGCCATTCGCGGCGTGGTTTATGATCCCGAAGGGAACCTGATTATTACCGCCTGGTCGGATGGCGGAAACTCGGTGGCCCGGCGGGAACCGATGGATATCAACCGCATGCACGGCAAATTTGAAAAAGGGCTGGGCTTCTCCAATTGGGGCGCCAATGTCCTGTCCGCCGCATACATCATCAAAATTGACACCAAAACCTACAAAGTTATGGGCGGTACCCTCTGGTCGGCCTATCTGGGTGGCGAGAGGGACAAACCCAATTCCATTTGGATTGATACGCTGGGCTTTGCCACCGATGGTTCAGCGGTTATCGCCGGGCGGTCGGCCAGCGGGCTCATCCGCACCGGCACGCACCTGACGCAACTGGGCTATCCAGACGACACGCCCCCGGCGGGTGAATATGTCACCGTGCTGAATCCCGATTTAACCTCGATCCGCTTCAGTGTGAATTTTCTGGGCGGAGGCAAAGTCACCTTGGGCGATGGCGACCACTGGGGCTTTGCCTCAGGCAAGGTCAAAGGCCGGCATAAACTCTTGGCCCTGACCGGCGCTAAATCCGAGGGTGAAGCCTACGCGGTGAAAGTCCCCATGCCCAGCCTGAAAGGTCCGCAAAGCAAGTTTGGCGGCGGTTTGTTGGATGGCTATTTCGTCCAGTTGGATTTGGGCGCGGCCAAGTAATTTAACTTACGCAAGCACGCAGGAGATCACTTATGTTCGCTAATGTTTCACGCCTCTTGGCTGGTGCGGCCCTGCTGGTTGCAGTGGCTCTGCCGGTCTGGTCGGAATCTAAGAATGGTCCCAGCCTACCCGCAGCCGGGCAGACGTTCAATTTTGAAGAGGGCACCTATCGCTTCGTCAATAACGATGCGGAGTTCCGCGACCCCACCGATGCCAAATGGCCGAATTTCTTTTATGGCAAGGGCACCGGCGGCCAGGTGGTATATCAGGACGGCGTGCTCAAGGGGCAGGTTACGATGACCTTCTCCAACGCCACCCAGCCCAATGGCGACCAATCACGCCGCGTACTGGGCGAGTTATCCCAGAATGAAAAATATCCCACCGTCACCATCAATATTAAAAGCATGGGGGAACTGGGCAACAAAGAGGTTCCAGTGTTGGATAAAAAGGGCACCCCCACCGGCAAGACCCGCAGCGAGTCGGTCTATACTCCCGATGTGGAACTGAAAATCGGCGATAAGGTGGTCAAAATCAACGCCACCATCAAAGCCCATTTCACGACCGAAAAAAACAGTGACAAAGTTGACCGTCTGACGCTGGAAGTTAAAGCCGCCATCAAGGCCAAGGATTTGGGGCTCAAAGCCCTACCCGCCGAACAGGAAGTGGTGATGACGGCCTGGCTCAACGGCGGTCCGGCATCCGCACCGCCGAAAAAGAAAAAGTAATCCCTAAAGACGATTATTCGACACAACCCCCACGTGGCCAACCAAACCGGTTGGCCACGTTTTTTATTTTCACGCAGGTGACAAGACTATACTTTTGGTGTATATCTTGACAGGGAAACGCGCAGATTCTTTTGGATGGTTGAGTGCTCAGGAGGAACAACGATGAATACGATTACCACCCCCATGGATGCCCTGACGGCGATTAAGAACCGCATCAGTTGCCGGGACTACAGCGAACAAACCGTGCCGGTGACGCTCATCGAGCAGATTATTGATGCCGGCCGTATGGCCGCCACCGCGCGCGATGAACAGCCGTGGGAGTTTGTGATTTTCTCGGATGAAATGCTGCGTCGGCAGATTGCCAGCATGACCGAGAACGGCGCGTTTATCGCCCATGCCCCGATTTGCATTGCGGTATTTTGTATGGAAACCAAGTACTACGTGGAAGACGGCTCTGCCGCGACGCAAAACATGCTGATCGCCGCCACAGCGCTGGGAGTGAGTTCGTGCTGGATCGCCGGGGATAAGAAACCCTACGCCAGCCAAATCGCCGCACTGCTGTCGGTGCCGCCCACCTATAAATTAGTCTCCATGGTCACCCTCGGCTACGCAAAGACGGAAAAGCCCCGCGCCCGCAAACGGGCCTTGGATGAAGTGATCCACTGGAACCGATTCTAAGCCAAAATCCCCGGCACTCCGCCTGTAACCAGCTCCCAAAAAGCGTATAATCCCCGCTTTCGTTTGCCCTAATAGGCGCTACCCAAGCGAGGATCATTCATGGCCGTATATCGCGTTGAAGTTTTTGCCAATCGTCCCGAAGATGACCCCACTTCCGGCAGTCTTAAACACGAGTTACACGAGTTGGGTTTCAAGCAGGTCCAGGGCGTGGATGCCGCGCGGGTGTTTTTGCTGCAAGGCGATGCGGCCATCCTGACCCCCGCCGCCGTGGCGCGGATTGCCCAGGAAGTTTTGATTGATCCCGTGGTCGAAAGTTACACTGTGGGCACCAAGCCCGGCAGCGGCCACCTGATTGACGTCCACCTCAAACCCGGCGTGATGGACCCCGTGGCGGGTAGCTGCGAAATTGCCATCAGCGATTTGCTGGGCCTCGATGAGCACAGCCCCAAGATCGAAGTCCGCACCGGCCGGCGTGTGCGCTTGCTGGGCGATTTGACGGCCGAAGATTTACAGAGCATCTGCAAACGTCTGCTGGTCAACGACAGCATCGAAGCGGGCTATCTGACGGCCTACGTGCCCGATCATTTCCCCGTGGGCAAGGCGTATGAATACAAGCAGGTCATCGTCGCCATCCGCAACCTCGATGATGCGGGGTTGCTGGAACTGTCGCGGCGCGGGCATCTGTTCCTCGACCTGGCCGAGATGAAGGCCGTGCAGGATTATTTCCGCAGTCAGAACCGCGATCCCGTGGATGTGGAATTGGAAACCCTTGCCCAGACCTGGAGCGAGCACTGCGTGCACAAGACACTCAAGGCCACAGTCTCGTTCACGATTGCCGGGCAGAATGACGACCAGCCGGAAGTGATCCGTAATCTGGTCAAGTCCACGATTTTCAAGGCCACGCAGGACCTGAACAAACCGTGGTGTCTGAGCGTGTTCAAAGACAACGCGGGCGTGATCGCCTTTGATGCGGACAACGCCGTGTGTATGAAGGTGGAAACCCACAACCGTCCCTCGGCCATTGAGCCCTACGGCGGCGCGGCGACGGGGATTGGCGGCGTGATCCGCGATGTCATCGGCACCGGCCTGGGGGCCAAGCCGGTGGCGAATACCGATATTTTCTGCTTTGCCGATCCCACCACCCCGGCGGCGGAATTGCCCGCGGGTGTGATCCACCCCCGCCGCATCGCCCAGCGTGTGGTCGCGGGCGTGCGCGATTATGGCAACCGCATGGGTATCCCCACGGTCAATGGCGCGGTCTATTTTGACGCCCGCTATGTGGGTAATCCGCTGGTCTTCTGCGGCACGGTGGGCGTGATGCCCAACCAGTTCGCCCAGAAGGGCAGCCCGAAAACCGGCGACTGCATTGTGGTCATGGGTGGCCGCACCGGCCGCGATGGCATTCATGGCGCCACGTTCAGTTCGGATGTTATCACCGACACGCACGCGGATGAATTCAGCCATGCCGTACAAATCGGCAACGCCATTACCGAAAAACGCACACTGGATGTGATCCTGCAGGCCCGCGATCAGGCCGATGGCCCGTTGTTCAACGCCATCACCGACTGCGGCGCGGGCGGGTTGTCCAGTGCCATCGGCGAAATGGGCGAAAAGTCCGGCGCTACGGTACATCTGGATCGTGTGCCCTTGAAATATGATGGCCTGTCGTATGCGGAAATCTGGATTTCCGAAGCGCAGGAACGCATGGTGCTGGCGGTACCGCCGGAGAAGTTGGCGCGGCTGCTAGAGTTGTCGGCCAGTGAAGATGTGGAAGCCACCAATATCGGTACGTTTGACGGCACGGGCAATCTGACGCTGTTCTATCATGAACATCAGGTCGGCAAGATGGCCATGGCGTTTATTCACGATGGCATCCCGCAGCCGGTGCGGCAGGCCCGTTATACCCCGCCACAGGTGCAGGAACCGGTGTTGCCGGTGCCGACGGATTACGCGCACGTGATTCACCAACTGTTGGCCCGGCCCACGCTGGCCAGCAAGCATTGGATTATCCGGCAATACGACCACGAAGTTCAGGGCGGCACTTTGATCAAGCCGCTGGTCGGCCCCGGCCAGAACGCCCCCGGCGATGGCGCGGTGGTGCGGCCCGTGCCCGGCAGCACGCAGGCCGTGGCGCTGGCGGTGGGTTGCCAATTCCCGTTTGCCGACATTGACCCCTATCAGGGCGCGCTTAATGGCATGGATGAAGCCCTGCGCAACATCGTGTGCGTGGGTGGCGATCCGAAATATACCGCCGTGCTGGATAACTTCTGCTGGCCCAAGTGCAGCGATCCCCAGCATCTGGGCGCGCTGGTGTTGGCGTGCAAGGCCTGTTATGACGGGGCCATGGCGTATGGCGTGCCGTTCATCTCGGGCAAAGACTCCCTCAGTAATGAATTCATCACCAGCAGCGGCCAGCGGATTTGCATCCCCTACACGCTGCTGATTTCGGCCATCAGTGTCATGGCCAAGGCGCCGCGGGCGCTGACCTCGGACGCCAAGCAGGCGGGTAATTATCTGGTCTTGGTCGGTCAGACCAAACGCGAACTGGGCGGCAGCCAATACTATGCCCTGAATGGTCATATCGGCAGCAGCGTCCCGCAGGTGGACCTGAAACAGGCCCCGCGTGTGTTGCAGGCCGTGGCCGATGTGATTGCCAGCGGGCTGGCCGTCAGTGCCCATGATTGCAGCGAAGGCGGTCTGGGTGTGGCGCTGGCGGAAATGTGCTTTGGCGGTGGTTTGGGCGCTACGGTGGATCTCGCCGGGGTCAGTGCCAGTGCCGACGCCAAACAGGACGCGATTCTGCTCTTCGCCGAATCCGCCACCCGCATCATTCTGGAAGTCCCCCGCGACCAGTTGGGCACCGTGCTCAAACAGTTGCAGGGCATCCCGGTGGGCGTCGTGGGCGAATTGACCACCGAACCCAATCTCAAGGTACGTTCGATCCAGGCCGGTTGGCTGATGAACGAGCCGGTAGCCAAGTTCCAAAAGAGCTGGCTGGGCACATTGGATTGGTAAGTCGCTCAAGCCCCTTGCAAAACAGAACCAGCCCGCGCCATGGCGCGGGCTGGTTTTTTAGTAATCAGATAACGAGCCGGTCAGCTTAGCTGGCCAGCGCGTCGTTGAGGGCTTTTTGGAATTCCGGCTTGCCGCGCAGACCCACAAAATTTTTGATCGGCTGGCCGTTCTTGAACAGGATCACCGTGGGCAGGGCCTGAATGCCCAGCTTGCTGGCGGCTTCGCGGTTCTGGTCGGTGTCCATCTTGCATACCTTGGCCCGGCCCTTGAACTCTTCGGCCAGATCATCAATTACCGGCGCCAGCATGCGGCAGGGGCCACACCAGGTCGCCCAGAAATCCACCAGAACCGGCGTGGTGGCGCTGGTTACTTCGGTGGCGAAAGTGGCATCCGTCAGTTGAATCACATTGGCGCTGGCCATAATCAAACTCCTAGCTGCTATAAAACGTTTCCAAATCCGAGTACGCGGTCAAAACGCGTCCACTCGCTATGCAATGGTAGAGTTACCCGCACGCGGTGTCAAACCGTAATCTCCGCGAGCATTTCAATCTCCACCAATGCGTTCAACGGCAGGGCATTCACCCCCACCGCCGC
>JBAXGE010000010.1:0-30355 GCA_037139555.1 Phycisphaerae bacterium | reverse complement strand
TCCGCACCGGCCCCGGGGAAAGTCGCCAGGCGACGATTGCGGGCATCACCATCAAGCCTGAACTGCAGCTAATGCAGCGCAACTATATTCACATGCGCGCCGACGAAATGGTCATGGATACTGATCTGGGAGCGGGGTATACGGTCATTGATGTAGCATTCAAGCCCGGCGTTTCTGCGGAAGCGTATGCAGAACGACTGGTCAAAGAATCTAATGGCCTGCTCCAACCGCAGGTGGGTACCGGCCAACGGACCAAGCTGCAACAAGCATTGGGTGAGTTTAATAAAGTAATCTGGCTGGTCGCGGCGTTGTGTGCGCTCTGCTCGGCGGTGATTATTGGTTCGACCTTGTTGGTGGGCATACAGGAGCGGATCCGGCAATATGGGATGCTGTTGTGCATTGGCACCCCACGGCCCACACTGGGCCGGATACTGCTGATTGAGGCCGGGATGTTGACGGGGGTGGGATTGACACTGGGGATTCCCCTGGGGGCCTTGGTTACCTGGCTGATCCTCCGACAATTCCCGGAATTATTCTCAATTTATACCATTTCCGAGACCACCATTATCATGGCCATGGCCAATGGGATTCTGGCGGTGTTGCTGGGCAGTCTGATTCCCATGTTCCAACTCAGCCGGGTGCAACCCATGGCAGCGGTGCGGACGGCGGCCACGCCAACCCGGCGCAGCCTGCCCCAATGGGCGGCGGTGGTGGGATTGGCGTGTATCGCGGTGCAAATCGCGCTGTGGCAAATACCCGGCCGGGAGTGGAAGTTCTGGTCGTATCTGACCGCTGGCATCCCCCTGATATTCGTCGGTTACACACTGCTGGGGCCGTTGCTCATGCACCTGCTCGAACGCCCCGTCAGTTATCTGCTGGCCCGTTATACGGGTATGCCTGCGGCTTTATTACGGCATGCCTGGACGGCCACGCCGTGGCGGCTAATGGGTATGATGGCGGCCCTGATGCTGGGCGTCACTTTTTATACCACGATTCACCAGCGCAGCGCGGGTTTACTGGCCGCATGGCAATTCCCTTCGCGTTTTCCCGATATGCTGATGTTCAATGCCACGCCGTTGTCCGTGGCCCGGGTGGAGCAGTTCCGGGCCAGACAAACCGAGATTCAAACCTTGGTGCCGGTGGGGCTGTTGGGGGCCAACTTGGACAAAGTCTTGTTCCGCATGGGCGGAGGCAAGGATGAAGAGCATACGAATTTTGTTTTCATCGAGCCCGATTCGTTCCGGTCCATTATGGAACTGGAATTTATCCGGGGTAATCCCGATGAAGCCTGGGCCAAGATGAAAGCCGGCGGCCATATTCTGGTGGCGCGGGAGTTCTATATTGCCCGGCAGATTGATGTCGGCCACGTCATTACCCTGCAGGATACCAAGGGACAGCCGGTGGATTTCGTTGTGGCGGGGGTGATCAGTTCGCCGGGATTCGATATTGCCAAGAGTTATTTTGATCTGCGTTGGGCCGCCCGGGATGCGGCCATTGGCAGCGTGTTGGGTTCGAGCCAGGACGCGTTCGACAAGTTGGGCGCCCGGGGGTACAACTTCATGTTGTGCAATCTCAAAAAAGGGGCGGATGGGGCCGCCATCAAACGCGATTTTACCCGTCAGGGACTACAGGTTACCTCCGTGGTCGAAATGAAGAAACATATCGAAGGTATGGTCGGCCGCATCGTCAGCATCCTGAGTCTGGTGGCGATTATTGGTATGGCCGCAGCCTCGCTAGGCGTGGCTAATATGGTGGTGGCCTCGCTGTATGCCCGGCGTTATGAGCTGGGGGTCTTGCGGGCCATCGGGGCGGGCCGCGGACAGTTACTGCGTTTGATCATCGCGGAAATTGCGTTGGTCGCGCTGACCGCCAGTGTGCTGGGGTGTATCACCGGGATGCATTACGTCTTTATGGGGACACGGTTGGACCGGATTTTCCTTGGCTTCCCCACGGAGTTTATGATCAGTCCGGGACCGATGCTTCTGGCCAGCGGTATTACCATGGTGTTGGCATGGTTGGCCAGTTTGTGGCCGGCGTGGCGGGCGGTTTCCACCGCCCAGCGGGCCATCTTGGCTGCGGGGCGCGGCTAATTGCCACAAAAAAGATTGACAAGCCCGCGTGATGCTGTAACATCACGGCAGTGTAAGCGGCATATCTCTTGTCAGGAGCACAGATTACATGGCCGAACGCGAACAATTTGGACGTGATGAATTGGCCATTGTTCTGAGCCACTACGATATTGGCGTGATCGAACATATCGAGGAATTCCCGCGCGGTTCGCGGAAAGCCCCCAAATTGCTGGTGACCTCACCGCAGGGCGAATTCCTGCTCAAACGCCGCGCCCAGGGCAAAGATGATGCGGTAAAGGTGGCCTTTACCCACCAATTACAGACGTTTTTAGCGTTGAAGCAGTTTCCCTTGCCCCACCTGATCGGCACGCGGGATGACAATAACTCGCTCCTGCAGTGGACCGGGTGCATTTACGAGCTATTTGAATATATCCGGGGTAATAGTTACAACCTGCATCTGGACAGCACGTTCGATGGCGGGCGGATTCTGGGCCTGTATCATAAACTGCTCAAAGACTTCACCTCCGATTACGAACCACCGTATGGCAGTTACCATGACTCCAAGTTTATCACCGGCAGTCTGGATAAGATTCCCGCCACTTTTGCCGCGCCGCAATGGGCCAGCAAGATCAATTCCGAACTCTTGAAGTCAGGCGTGCTGCGTTTGCGGCAGGCCTACAAAGATGCGGCCAAACGGGTGGAGGATTTGGGACTGTCGGATTGGCCTCTTCAAATCGTGCATGGCGATTGGCATCCCGGCAATATGCTGTTCCGCAATAATAAAGTGGTGGGTGTGATTGATTACGATACGGCCCGCATGCAGCAGCGGGTGATTGATATGGCCAATGGCGCCCTCCAGTTCTCCATCACCGGCGGGACGGAAGATCCGTCCACCTGGCCGGATTATCTGGATGAGTCGCGTTTCAAGCGCTTTGTCTCGGGTTACGACACGGTGTATAAGATGACGCCGGACCAGCAATTGTCAGTGGCCGAGATCGAAGCGATCCCCAGCTTGATGATCGAAGCGATGGTCGCGGAAGCCGCCATTCCGATTGCCGCGACCGGTTCATTCGGACGTATGGAAGGTTACGGCTTCCTGCAGATGATGGAACGGAAAGTCCGCTGGGTGCAGAAGAATGCCCCGCAAATTATTGAACATATAATGGAATCGTAAACCCTGTGGGGTAGCCCCAAAGGAGCCGCTGGTGCCCAAGATTCGTTGGACAGATTTGGAAGAAATTGGTTATCAGCTTTGTGAGTTGCATCCCGAAGCGGACCCCATCAAAACCCGTTTTACCGATATGCACGCCTGGATTCTTGCCCTGCCAGGGTTTGTGGACGATCCCAAGGCCAGCAATGAAGCCAAACTGGAGGCCATTCAAATGGCGTGGCTGGATGAATATAAAGAACGCCTGCGCGATCAGGGCAAGACCTATGATACGCTGTAAGTGTAATCGGGCTGCGCTGGGATAAAGGGCTGGGCGTTATGGCGACTGCACACATTTTGTCGGTTGGGGATGAACTGACTTCCGGACAAACGGTCAATTCCAATGCCTCGTGGCTGGCACTGCGTTTAAGCGAACGCGGCATTCGCGTCTTGAGCCATGTGACGGTGGGCGATGCTCTGGTCCCCTTGGTGCAGGCGATTCGTACCGCCGCCCAGTCGGCGGATATTCTGCTGATTACCGGCGGATTGGGGCCGACGGAAGATGATGTGACCCGGGCCGGTCTGGCCGGGGCTCTGGGGGAAGCCTTGGTGGAAGACCCCGTGGCGTTGGCCCAGATTGAAGTCTGGTTCGCCAGCAAACAACGGCAGATGCATGCCTCGAACCGGGTGCAGGCCCTACGTCCAATATCGGCACAGAGTGTGGAAAATCCTGCCGGGACCGCGCCGGGGCTGATAGCGCGGCTAGGCGCGTGCCAGATTTATGTCATGCCGGGCGTGCCCCGCGAGATGAAGGATATGTTCACGCGGGTGTTTGGTCCGCAACTCGCGGCGCAGGTAGGGCAGCAGCAACTTAAAATCGTCAAGATTAATTCGTTTGGTCTCGGCGAATCGGCGTTGGGGGAGCGCATCCGTGATTTGATGGTCCGCGGGGCCAATCCCAGCGTGGGTACCACGGTGCATGACGGTATTGTATCGGTACGGCTGTATATGACGGGTACGGCGGAGGAGATCGCTGGGCATGAAACGCGGTTACGGCAGGAATTAGACCGGCGCCTGGGGGTATTGGTGTACGGCGCTGAGGAGCAGACCTTGCATGAGGCCCTGGGGGCGCTGCTGCTGCAACATAAACAAACGATTGCAACGGCAGAAAGCTGTACCGGCGGTTTGCTGGCCAAGTTTCTTACCGATGTGCCGGGATCATCGGCCTATTTTCAGCGCGGCTGGATCACATATGCCAATGCGGCCAAGGTTGCCTTGGGCGTACCGGCCGAATTGATGGCACAATATGGCGCGGTATCGGCGTCCGTGGCCGGGGCGCTGGCCCAGCGGGCCCAGACGCTGGCGGGCAGTACCTGGGGGATTGGTATTAGCGGGATTGCCGGCCCGGACGGGGGCACGGCCGTCAAACCGGTGGGCTTGATGTATATCGGTATCGCCAGCCCGACCGGGACCCGGGTATGGAAACATATCTTTCCCGGTGACCGCGCGATTGTGCGCACGCGGGCGGCGCAGATGGCGCTGGCAACGGTACGCTGGCAACTGCTGGGCGTGGACCCGGCCACGATTCTCGGACCGCAATATACCGGGGCGGTGGACGGGATTGAGAATTAATTCCACCGTGCCCAAGAAAAACTTTCACATTTGATATCGGCAATAAAAAGGCCCATGCAAAGGGGTTTGCATGGGCCGATGGAAATTTATTTATCGTCGTCCGTTACTTCTTTTTCTTGGCCAGCGAGGGGGCTTTGATCTTGCCGGTGGTGCTGGCGAGTTGGACTTTGGTAACGGCCGGTTTGTGGCCGTTGAAGTTTTCATTGTAGGCATTGAGCTTGGCGTTGAAGTTCATGGCCTTGCGCTGTTTCCACGCCTGCTTGTGATAGCCATAACCCGCGATGAAGGGTACGGCCAGCGTGGCTTCGGCATAGACCATCTGCTCATAAACGGTGTCCACCTTGCCCCATGAGCTGGCTTCCCGCAGCGTGCTGCTGCTCAGGGCGCCGTCGCGTACATCGGCCACCGTAACCTGAATGGCATACTTGTGCATGGGGGCATCGGAACCGAGGATTTCCGCACAGACCACGATGTCCTGCGTGAAGTTCTTCGGCACGCCGCCACCAATCATGAAGATGCCGGTTTCGCGGTTGAGCAACTTGATCTGGGTGATCTCCCGGAAGTCCTTGACCGAGTCAATGCTGACGTGGGCTTCGGGATGATTGATCTGATGGACCACGAGGCCAAAACCCGCGGAACAGTCAGAGAATGCCGGGCAGAAAATCGGGACACCCTTTTCCCAAGCGCTCAGCACGATGCTGTCACGGTTCTTGGCGTGGGTATTCAGCCAGGCGCCCATTTCTTGGACGAATTCGCGGCTGGAATAAGCGCGGGGTTCGAGCTTGTCGGCGATGAGTCGCGAGGTGTCGTCGCAAATACGTAATTCGTCTTCATCAATGAAGGTGTCATAGATGCGGTCAATGTGCAGATCGCGAAGCACGGTATCATCGGCATACTGATCGCCCACGTAGTGACGGTAACCCATCGCTTCGAAGAAGTCCTGATCCACGATGTTGGCACCGGTGGAGACAATCGCATCCACCATGTTGTTGCGGATCATATCCACAATGACCTGCTTGAGGCCCGCCGAGATCAATGAGCCGGCGAGGGTCAGGATGACCGCGCACTTTTTATCGCGGAGCATGCGTTCGTAGATGTCCGCAGCGCGGGCCATATCGCGCGAGGAAAAGGCCATATTCCGCATGGAATCCACAATTGCGACGATACCAGGATGTTCCTTGATATCAATGTGCTTGACCTGCTTTTTGAGTAGGTCTTTCTTCTTGAACGGCTTGCCCATGGATGAATCCTCCAATAAATGAGCGTATCTGCTGTCAAAGTCAATATTCCGAACGGGACAGGCTACCGCACGGATGTTTAGGTTGCATGAATATCGGTGGGGGGCCTAATTCGGCCAACAAAAGAGCCACCGCTTTTTCTGCCTGGATCCTGCCGCCTTCCCATCCCGAGACCCGGACTATGTGGGTTGGTCTCCGACGGGCATGCATTCTGGTCCAGACGGTCGCTACGGGTCCTCGGCCAAAGGCTGCCCACCATCGTGGGCATTTTTTCGAGTCGCCCGCCATCGCGACCTGCGGTGGCTAGTTCATCTATTACTGTACCCGATTCTGGACTCGATGCAAGAAAAAAACGTAAAATCTCGCCCGGCTCCAGTATGAACCCACGGCCTATTGCCCTATACTTTCGCCCTCGTTCCCTGTTTGTTTTGGAGACTTTATGGCCGCGATTCATCCGTTTACTGCAATCCGTTACCTCAATCCCGAATTATCCACGTTGGTGGCCCCGCCCTATGACGTTTTATCCGGTGCCGACAAAGCCCGGCTGCTGACCGCCAATGGCCACAATATTGTCGCCGTGGACCTGCCGCACATTCCGCCCAAGGAAGCCGGCCCGGATGTGGCGTATGGAAATGCTGCCCACACCTTGGCCACTTGGCTGGAAGCACAGATATTGCATCGCGACGAGACCCCCGCCCTGTACCCTTATCAGCAGACGTATCAGTGGGGCACTACCACGTATCAGCGGCGCGGATTATTCTGCCGGGTGCGGTTGGAAGACTTCGGCCCCGGCGGTTCGGTGCATCCCCACGAGCAGACTTTCAGCGGCCCCAAAGAAGACCGGCTTAAACTCATCCGGGCCACCCGTTGCAACCTCTCGCCGGTGTTCGGTTTGTATGACGATGCCCAGAATGTAATCACGGAAAAGCTGTTCTCCGCGTTGGGACTGAGCGACCCCATGGCGGTAGCGGATTTACCCGCCATTGATGGCCAGAGTCTGATTCGCTCTGAAATCTGGGCGGTTACCGATGTGGCGGTGATCAAGGAAATCCAATTGCTTCTGGCCGAGAAGCATTTGTACATTGCCGATGGCCATCACCGGTACACGACCAGCCTGAACTATCGCAAGGAATTATCCGAACGACGCGGCGTGCCCCTGAGCCATGACGATCCCGCCAACTTTGCCATGTTTGTGCTCGTGGCGATGCAGGACCCCGGCCTGATAATCATGCCCACGCATCGCGTGATCGCCACAGAGTCTCTGACAAACTTCTCGATGGCAGAATTTATCAAGCAAGCCCAGGCGACCTGCAAGGTAACCAAGACCGACTTCAAGGCCGCAAACTTGGCTGAGTTGGAAAATGCTTTGCCTAACTATGGTCTCCATGCCATGGGGATATATGATCCGGCGGACGATGCGGCATATATACTTCAGCCGGTCAGTGCTGATCCCTTGCAGGCCTATGCCCAAGACCCGGTACTGGCCAGCAAATCGGCGCCGTGGCGGCAGCTTGATGTGGCGATTCTGCAGCATCTGGTGTTTGAACGCATGATCCAACCGCACTTTGTCAACACCTGCAAAACCATGCAATGGGCCTTCCCGCATGAAGCCCACGAAGTGGCCAGTTTGTGTGCCAAGGGCAAATATCGGGTGGGATTCCTGCTGCAGCCAACCCCGCTGGAAGCGGTACGGGATTTGTGCAATGCAGGTGAACTTATGCCGCAAAAGAGCACTTATTTCTATCCTAAGCTGGCCACCGGCATGGTGCTGTCACCGCTTTATTAACTGTTTACATGCAATGAATACGTCCGCATGGCTTGAGACTCAGGCTAAGGTCGGATAAATTATGGGTTTTACTTGTTTCGGAGATATGCAAATGCGTAAGAAGTTTGTGGCCGGTAACTGGAAAATGAACCTGACGAAGTCTGAGGGTATTGCCTTGGTCAAAGCCTTGACGGCCAAGGGGCCCTTCAGCATTGATGTGGCCGTAATCCCGGCCTTTGTGCATCTGGACGCGGCCAGCCAGGCGCTGGTCGGCAGCAACATTGGTCTGGGCGCTCAGGATGTGTACTTTGAAAAGAACGGCGCCTTCACCGGTGAAGTTTCGCTGGCCATGTTGCAGGAATTCGGCACCAAGTATGTTTTGGTCGGCCACTCGGAACGCCGGCACGTGCTGGGCGAAAAAGATGAGTTATTGAACAAAAAATTGCAGGCGATTATCGCCGCCGGGCTGACCGCGATTCTGTGTGTGGGCGAAACCCTGCAGGAACGCGAAGCCAACAAGACTTTTGACGTGGTGGGCAGCCAGTTGCGTCTGGGCTTGGCGGGGGTGGACAAGAGCAAGACCAATCAACTGGTCATCGCCTATGAACCGGTCTGGGCCATCGGCACCGGCAAAACGGCCTCGCCTGAGCAGGCACAGGAAGTGCATGCGTTCGTGCGCCAGCAGATCGCGGCCATCTTTGATCCCGCAGTGGCTGCGGCCATGCGGATTCAATACGGTGGTTCGGTGAAAGCCTCCAACGCCAAGGAATTGCTGGGCCAGGCCGACATTGACGGCGCTCTGGTTGGTGGCGCGAGCTTGAAGGCGGAAGATTTTCTGGGCATTATTGCCGGCGCCTAAGTTATACTAAGACTTGGGTATCCAGCTAGGAAACGTAGCATGATCACAATGTTGTCCATCGTGTTGATTTGCATCAGCGTGCTGATGGTTTTGGTCGTGCTGGTCCAGCGCGGCCGTGGGGGTGGGTTGTCGGGTGCTTTCGGTGCCGGTGGGGGTGGTAACTCCGCCTTTGGTACCAAGACCGGGGACGTATTCACCTCGATCACCGTGGTGTTGTTCGGCGTCTTTCTGATCTTGGCCGTAATTTTGGCGAAAATGCACCAAGCCGAAAGCTTGGTGCCGCAGGTGAGTAGTGATTTGGCCTCCGCCACCCAAGCCACGACCAAACCCGCGCTACAGAGTATCGCAACCCAGCCGGGAACCCTCGAAGTGACCGCGCCTGTGACCACCCTGCCTACGGCGACGATTCCGGCCACGACTCAGCCCTAAGCAACTCCGGTTGCGGGGCACGCTGCTGACAGGTGCGTAGACGGACCTTTAGGCCAAGAGGAAATTACCTATGCGGCTGGGTATACGCCGTAAAGTGTTGGGCACGCTCATGCTGGTGGGTATGATCCCCTTGGCACTGTGCGTCGGGGTAATATTGATTGGCGGTTCCTGGCTGCGAGTGCGTTCCATCCAGACCCGGTTCAATGAGACCGCACAATTGCGCGCCAACCAACTGCGTTTGGCTCTGCGTTATGAGCTGGAATATACCCTGTTACTGAGCCGGTTACCCGAACTACCCGATGCGTTTACCGCCACCAACACCCAACTAAACCAAATCCAAACCAAGGCGGAAATACTGGAGCGGGATTGGGCCAGCATGCCGATCACCGATCCCTACCAGAAAGTCATATTACATGGCCCGCTGGCCAAAACATTTGAAATATTCCAACCACAAATCTGGCGTGAGAACAATACCGAAGCCGACGTGCATGAGCATGAAATTCTGATCACGGATGTGACCGGGCATCTAATTGCAGCCAACCATAAAACCAACAATTATGACCAATCCGGCGAGTTTTGGTGGCAGAGCGCCTACGCCAACGGGAAGGGGATGATCTATGTCAGTTCGGTGGTGGACAGTCCTTCCCGGCACAAGCCGATAATCGAAATTGCCCTGCCGATCATGTCGGGTACCCAACGTTCGATTTTGGGAATTATCAAAATTAAAATCGATATGGCCTGGCTCTGGAAGATCGCCTACCAACGTTCCACCTCGGCCACCGATGCCGATGTTTTTCTGATTGACCGTGATGTGCGGAAAGTGGTGTACGCGCCACTGACTTCCGACGTGAGTGTTTATGACGCCGTGATCCCCAAGGTTCTGGATGACTCACTGCCACCGGGAGAATTGGACCTGCTGCGCTCGGAGCGGATGAACGGATATTTTCCCCTTGAGTTTGGGGGTAATCTGCCCAACGCAGGTCTGGTCACGCGCTGGCCCAATCTGATTCAGGTGGTCAGCCAACCCACCAGTCGGGCTTTGGAGAATGTCTATCAATTGGCCACGGCCGTGGCGGGGATCGGCGTACTGAGTATTGTGTTCCTGTTCGGGTTGGGGGTCTGGCTGGCGAACCGGGAAATTATCGCCCCGATATTGCGGTTGCGCGAAGCCACCGCTGCCGTGGGGCGCGGCGAACTGTGCGTGCGTTTGCTGCCCAATGACAAATTGGACAAAGCCTTCCGCGCCGATGAGATCGGGGATCTCGCCCGGGATTTCGATCAGATGACCCGGCGGATGCAGCAGGGGATGTTGCAGCTCGAACGCAGCAACGAGGCCAAACGCCGGTTCATGGAACTGGCCGGCCACGAGTTGCGCACGCCCGTGACCTTCATCATCGGTGTGTGCGAGTTGTTGCAACGGCAATTGCGGGAGCATACCCAGACCACGCCGGAAGCCCAAACGCAGAATGCCCAAAGCGCGTTCATGAAAATTGTGGTGAAAGCCCAGCGCCTCAACCGTATTATCGAGAATCTCCTGAAGCTGGTGGACAACGACCGGTTTACCACCCGGCTGAATTTGGAAACCATTGACGTTACCGCGTTCCTGCAAACCGTGGTCAATGAGCAACGCCCCTTTGCGTTGGAGCGGCATGTGCGTGTGGATGTGCAATTGGCCACCCATTTACCGGCCCTGCAAGGGGACCGCGAAAAGCTCGAAGATGTCTTCGGCAACCTGATCGGCAACGCCATTCGCTTTACTCCCGATGGTCAAGCGGTGGGGGTCCAGGCCCGGGAATTAACCTCGGACATTATTGAAATTGTGATTCAGGATTCGGGACAGGGACTCAGCGACCAACAGATCAAAGAGTTATTTGAGCCCTTTGCCACCGGTGCCGATATCATGCATCACACCAGCAACAACACCGCCGAGTATGGCACCCGGGGCTTGGGGTTGGGTCTGGCCATTGTACGGCGTTTTGTAGAACTACACCATGGTCATGTCTATGCCCACAAAAATGCCCAGGGCGGGCAGTTTGTGGTGCAGTTACCGGTGAACCATTCTGGTTTTATGGTTTAAAACAAGCGGCTTCGGGTTTGGGGGTATAGGCATCCACGATTTTCTGGACCAGGCGGTGGCGCACGATATCGCTGGCTTCCAATTGTACATGGGCCACGCCGCGCACCCGGCGCAGGCGGTGGACCGCATCATCCAGACCGGATTGCTGGCCGGGCTCCAAATCCACCTGGGTCGGATCACCGGTGACGATCATGCGTGAGCGTTCGCCCAGCCGGGTTAAAAACATCAGCATCTGGGCCGGGGTGGTGTTTTGGGCTTCGTCCATAATGATGATGGCATCATTGAGTGTCCGGCCACGCATATAGGCCAGCGGGGCCAATTCAATCACATCGTTGGCCATAAACCGTTTGATATGCTCATAGGGCATCATGTCGTGCAGGGCGTCAATCAGGGGCCGCAGATAGGGGTTGACCTTGGCCTGCAAATCACCGGGTAAAAAGCCGAGTTTCTCGCCGGCTTCGACCGCCGGGCGGACGAGCACAATCCGGCGGATTTGGTTGCGGCGGAGCAGACTCACCGCCGTAGCGACCGCGAGATAGGTTTTTCCTGTTCCCGCCGGGCCGGTGCAGACTACCAGATCGTGGGCAAAGATGGCTTCCAGATAACGTTTTTGTCCCGGCGTGCGGGCTTCGATGATACGGCCCTGGGCCGTGACATCCAGCAATTCCGCCGTGGGTGCCGCGGTTTCGAGACTGGCAAATTGTTGGACCAGCGCTGTGATCTGTTCCCGATCAATATGCACATTCCGTTGAATTAGTTTCTGCAACTCGGCCAGAACCGCTGCGGCATGCGAGACCGCCTGGGCTTCCCCGGAGATGCGGATATTGCTGCCCCGGGCCGACAGGGATACCGGCACCAGATCACGCAACCAGCGTAAATGGCGATCCCCTTGTCCAAGGATTTGCGCCATATCAAGGGTTGTACCGATCGCGATCGAAAGTTGCATGATTGCGTACCTCAAAAGTGTATATTATGCGCTAGTATCCATTTATGTGAAATGCTTCGGTCGTGGTTAGTATTTCGCTAGGGAAAGAATAACCCTGATAAACCGCTGAAAACCTGATTGCATTAAAAAGGGAAAATTACATAATGGATAGCCAGAGCGTGCGGTTAGCCATCCAATCGTTCTGGAGTAGCTCATGACCATGATTCCCGACACTAGTGTGCCAGTTAAGCCCCAGTCAGCCAAATCCGGAGCGGAACCACACGCATGGAAAGGGCGCACAGTTGGGCGTTTTGTCATTCGTGACCTGTTGGGGCAAGGTGGCATGGGGACGGTATTTCGCGCCGAAGACAAATTATTAAAACGCCAGATCGCCCTGAAGGTGATGATTAACAAAAAAACCGATCTGGAAAAACCAGAAAATCGTACCTTTCGTACCGAGCAGTTTCTCTGCGAGGCCCGATCTGCCGCCACTTTGGAACACCCCAATGTGGTGCATATCTATGAGGTGGGCACCGAAAACCAATTAAACTATATTGCGATGGAATTGGTTGAAGGGGGAAACCTGAATGATCTGGTGAAAAATGGCGGTCCGATGGAGTATCACCGGGCCTGCCAATTAGGGGCAGAGGCGGCAGAGGCTCTGGCCTTTGCCCATCAGGCGGGCATAATCCACCGTGACATCAAACCCGCCAACCTGATGTTGACCCGTACCGGACGATGCAAGGTTACAGATTTCGGGCTATGCAGTGTGGATACCCATGAGAACGACTTTCGACTGCCATCCGAGACCGTGGGTACGGTACATTTTATGGCCCCGGAAGTTGCCTCAGGTCAGGCCGCAACCGAGGCCTCGGACATCTACAGCCTGGGGGCCACGATCTATACGCTGTTATCGGGACGGCAGATTTTTGAGGGGCGGGATCGGGAAAAAATTCTGCGTTTGCAGCAATATGCCCAACCCGTTAGTCTATTAACCTACCGTCCTGATCTGCCCGAGGCTCTGGTAACTGCAATGGAAAAAGCGCTGGCCAAAAACCCGGAAAAGCGGTATAAAAATATGGCAGAGTTTGCCGCCATATTACGCATGCATACAATAGTGACAGCACACATGAGTTCGTCGGATGTTATTGTGCCCCGTCATTCGTTAAAGGCAATTTTGGAAAAGAACCAAAAATATATTCCGTACATGATTGGCGCGGTGGTGGCTGTGGTCACACTGGCGGGTGTGGCGGTGTATTTGATGTTACCAGCTAAGCCGGATTCGACTCCGGTTGTGGATGCCAGCTCCAAAAATTCGGTTGCGGTGTCCATACCGCAACCAACTAATCCGGTGCCAAATCTGGCTGTGGGCACTGGTAACGGCAACCTTCCAACCAATGTATCGCCTGTGGTACCGGTGGTTACCCCCAAGGGTGTAGCGCCAACCCCGACCGTTACCGCGCCGCCAGTTACGACCACCACGCGGGTATATCCTGCTTCGTCGGGACCCGAATTATTGGCCCTATGCCAGTTGAAACCTGATGCCATCATTACCGTTGAAGGAACCGTCCGCTCGGCCCGTACCAGCCGTACCGGCAAAGTATTTACGATTAAATTTGCGGGAAACAGTGATCAGGGGGCGTTTCACGTGGCTTGTTTCCCCGCAATCTACCCCTCAATGCAGCAGGCCTTCGGAGGCGAAAACGGTTCGGGTTTAGAGGGTAAAAAGATCCGGGTAACGGGTAATCTTGGAGTTTTTCAGGGGGCTCCGCAAATCACCCTCCGAGCGCCGGACCAGATCACTATTGTGAATTAACCTAGTGCCGTGCCGGGGTGGCCGTTGGTGCCGCTGCTTTGGGTATCAACTCTTCGCCCAATAAAGTGGCCCATTTCCGATTGATGGGATCCTGTTCCAGTTGCCCCAATTGTTGGAGCCGATCGGCGATTTCCTTGCGGCGCAGGTTGTCCATGGTCAGCGGGTACAGCCGGGCCAGACGTTCGTAACTGGCCATCCGCACCATGACATCTTTGGGGTCTTTGGTTAATTGTTCAAACAGCGCCTCAACATCTTTGGGCAATCCTGTGGGCGGAGCCTGCAATATCAGCCAGGCTTTGATTTCGGGTTTATCGCTTTTGAGCGCAGCGGTTACGACGGTTTCCAGACGCTGCATTTCCGCCTGCTCGCCCCCACCCAACGCGGAACGGAGCAATGCCTCCTGGGTATTGGCGTCATTCTGTGACAGTTTCACCACGGCTGCGGAGAGTAATTGCATCCGTGCCGGCAAGGTAAGGGTTTCGAGATTATCGAGTGCCTTCTGCCATATTTCCGGTGTGGTCAGCGGTAGACCGCTGCGCTGATAATCGCCCACCCGCAGGACTTGCCCGCCCAGACCGGGGGTGATCTGGCCATTGGCGGTGATGGGCTCGGAAATTACGTTGATGTTAACTCCCAGCGTACGCAAGGGTTGCTGCCAGCCCGCCAAACGGAGGTTTCCCTGGTCAATTCGGATACTCATTACTAGCGCATCGCGTGGTTCCAAACGGAACACCCGGGGGCTGTTTTCAACCAGATTCCAGACATTTTCCGTCCCCGCCAGACCGACCACATCCGTGCGTACATTGTAGGCACCGCTGAACGCCCCCCCGGGACCTACCGCCAGCGCATTGGCTGCGGAATTGATGACCCGAACATCCACCGTGGCGGGTTGGCCGTAGCCCACCTGACGACGGCCAATTGTTCCGGTCATTAAGATCAAGTCACGCGGTGAACGATGGATCTGGAGCAAAGCCGCGGGGTAGTCACGCAGGACGTTTTCCAGTTTGGTAATCGCCGCGCTGGTACGGAGATTGATATTATTGGCCTTGGCGGCGCCGGCGATACTGACGGCTGCCAGCCCGGTAGGTTGTAGCGACCAACCCATGCGAAGCATATTGGCACTTCCGGTGGTATCATTCTGACGTTGCTGGATCCGGGCCAGGCCCAACGTGGCCCAGGGGTCTTTGGCGGTCAGAGGGGTAAGTACTTTCGCGGCCTGTTCCCATCGGGCTTCGCGAATCATTTGCCAGCCCTGAACCCGCTGTAACGTGGCATCATTCTTGGGCAACGCTGTTTCCAAGTCGCTCAATTGCCGGGATAAACGATCGGAACGTGAGGCGCCAAACAGTAATTCGGCCATCGTGGATTCGACTATGGCCGCAGTCTTGTGCTCACCTGCTGCGGCGATATTCTGGTCCAGCTTGCGTGAAACCCGGGCGGGTAATTCCTGCAAGTTCGCTTCAATACGTCCGCCCGGATTGGCCAACGCCAGTTCCAGAAGCATAATTTCCAGAGGAACATCTACCCGACGATTAAAATCTTTGAGCAGCGTGTCGAGTTCGGACTTACGATCCGCAGTCGCCATGAGATAGGCAAAGTCAATAAACATATCCATCGTCGGGGCCTGCCCGCTGGCTTGGAGTTGTTCGATGGCGGACCCATACCAGTTGGCGGCCTGGCTGTGCATCATCTGCCGGGACAGAATCTGGCCGATGGTCAAGACCACTTCCGGTTGAAAGGGATTGGCTTTGAGCAGACCCAATAGCAGGGGTAGTTGCTCGGTTTCGGGCATGTTCTGGGTGCTTTGGAGCCGGAATAGCTCCCGACCTGCATTGACGTTGGTGTCATTTAATTGCAAGGCCCGGCGCAGATAGGTGATGGCCTCCGGCGTTTGGCCCCGCGCGTTATAGAGCCGGGCCATGGCCAGTGCCAGTTCGCTTTTAATGGTGGGATGGAAATCCATTTTTTCGATAGCGCGATCCAGAATCCCAAGTTGGCCGTCCACAGTTTGCGCCCGGGCCGCCAGCAATTGCACATAACGGGCCTGACCGACGAGATGGCCGGGGTCAATCCGGACCAGATTACGCAGGGCTTCGCGTTCGGTATCGGCGTCATTCAGGGCTTGGGCGGCCACGGCCAATAATCGGTGGCCGTCGGCATAGTCGGGGGATACTTCGACCGCACGTTTCAATAACAACAGGGCCTGTTGAGCAGCGCGATTGGCCTCACGATTGGGATCAGTTGCCCGGACCCGGGCCAAATCGGTCAATTGATCTGCGATCATCTGGTGAGCAGCCGCGAGATTGGCCTCTGCATCCTGGGCCTGGGTATTTAGTGTTGTGCTTAGGCCAAAACCAAGGCAAAGTCCCAAGGCCAGCCACCCGGCGGCTTTGTTGTGCAATGTGCGAACGCTCATAAGGTCTCCCGGCTAACGTAAAATAATCACCGTATAATTCAAAAACATGGCGTCATTGTCGCCTTTTTGAACCTGTTATGCCAGTGGTTTGGGGTTGGTTTTTTTTCGGTCCGCCAATTCCAGACGCCAACGCAGGATGGGCCGGAGGACGAGAAGTGTTGCCAGATAAATACAGGTCGCACCCCCGGCCATGATAAAGCCCAAACTGGCAATACCCCGGTGTTCGGCTAGCATGAGGAAAGCGAAGGCAGTAATCGTGACCAATGCGCATAAAAACAAGGCTGAGTCGGCCACATCCCAGCCCAGCCAACGGCGTTGCACAGTCGCTTTTGCTTCGCGATAGCGGTGAATCATAAATACCCCATATTCATGGGCGGCACCGATTAAAATCGGCAGGGCGAAGAAATTCGCAAAATTCCAGGTTTGCCCCATCCATACCATCGCCCCCAGCAGCACCGGCAAGCCTAAAAACAATACGCTGACTGCGGCCAGAGTTTGTCTCAGATTTCGTACGTCCAGCCAGACCAACAAAATAATGAGACCAACGGCCAATCCGGAGGATAGGATGAATGCGGAACGGATATTGCCTGTGGCATGATGAATGTTCACGGCTATACCGGTGTGGGTGGAATTCTTGGGGATAAGCGGTTCAAGTGTGGTCACAAACGTGGCCAGTGCCTCAGTATCCCACAAGTCCGCGCGGGGATTGATATACAGGGCATAGGTTCCGTCCGGGCTGACATAATGTTCCCGCACCGCGACCGGCAGGTCTTGGATTTGCAGGGGTGGGGGGATCAGCATGGCCACACCGCCGCGCAGGGCGGCAAGATAACCACGCTGCCACGCAGTCATGATGTCCTGAATGTCCTGGGGCTTATCCGGGGCTTTTAATGCGATTATTACGCGTTCGCACAGCGCGGTCAATTCGGTGTTGCCGGAGGAGGGTGCCATCCGTGCCAGACGGATTTGCAGTTGCTGCAGTACGGCGCCGAGTGAAGCGAGGTCCTGAGCGGTCATGAGCGCGGTGGTTTGCCAGTTAATAGTAGCAAACGCGGCCAGTTCTTTCGTTAGGAAGGCCTGCTTATCCTGGGCATCCAGCAAACTATCCGTGCCCGCCACGACGGGCGCGGTGATGATCTGCGCCCGGACCCGGCGTAGCGCGTTCAAATCACGATCCAGCACCACGGAATACCAGGTGTTCATTTTATTGACCAGTTCCACCGCTTCGGTGTGGGCCGGTTGCAGCTTGATCAGGTTGCTATCGAAACGGGTGTAAAAAGCGGTTGGGATTGCGGCACAGAGCAGAACCAGCCAAATGGCCGGACCAATCCAATGCCGTGCGCGGACGGTGGGTGCTAAAGTTCGCGCCGGTGCGGGAATACGCTTGGTGGCCGGTATGCGGATGGGCACCAAGACCAGCAGGGCAGGCAGGATGGTATAGGCGGACAGAAGGCATAAGAACAGTCCACCCCCGGCGATGATGCCCAGTTCCTGCGCCCCGCGAAAATCGCCCAACACGGCGATTAAAAACGCTCCGGCCGCACCGGCACAGGTTGTCACAATCGGTGGGCCGACATTCCGGTACACATGGGCAAAGATTGCCTGTTGGGAATGTCGGCGATACACCTCATAGCGATAGCGGGCGATGACCTGAATTAAATAATCCATGCCAATGCCAATTAGGGCCACGACAAATACCATCGAGAGCAAACTCAGGCGGCCCACGGTCAGCGTGGCCCAGCCCACGGTCCAACCCACACCCACCGCCAGTCCGATTTTCACTAACAGCGCCAGCCAGAACGACCGGAACGCGATGATCAGAGCAATAAAAATCGTCACCATAGCCAACGCTTCGGCCAGCGTGAAATCACGGTCGGTAATGTCTAGTTCATCGGCTTCCAAGACCGGCCGTCCGGTCAGACCGGCCTGCAACTCCGGATATCCCGCAACGCAATCTTTGACTACCTGTCGAATCGCCTGCATCCGTGCCACCACAACCTGACGTGAGGCGTAGTCATACTTGGGAAAGACTTTGATCAACATCATGGGCTGTGGCGGCGTCGAGTTGTCCGCCACAATGAAGTAGCCGGCGCGAGCAGGGTTCTGCGTGTTACTGGTACTATCCAATGCGGCCAAATCCACCCCGACTGCCAAGCCATCACGCAATGAGATTTCCACCCCGGTCAGTAGCACACTGGTAAAACGCTGCGTGTCGTCATCGAGCTTGGGGGCCAGTGCAATGCTGCGCAACGTGCGTTCCAGTGGTTGCCTGCCCAGTAGCACGCTATCCAAACCCGGTGCGGTACCGGCGATTTTTATCAGCGGTAAAAATTCTTTGGCTTGTGCGACTTGTTTGTGAATTTCACCCCAGTCGGCCAATAAAATGCCCTGATTCCCCAACTGCTCGACCGGGACACGATTTTGGACACTGACCACGTGTTGTTTCAAGTCCGTGAGTTTTTGGGTGATGCGCTCCGATAGTTCCATCCAGCGTGCGCCCGGTATTCCGGTGGCGGCCCGTGGACGAATGACCACAAATACCGCTTCGTTCTCGGGGAACTTCTGGACATAGTCCAGATAATCACGGAAGAAGGGACTCTTGGGGTTGAACAATTCGTTCTGATCGGCGGTTTGTTCCAGTCGGGTCACAGCCAGATAGACGCACACGGTCAGTACGAGTGCGCTGATCACCAGGGTCAACACCGGGCGTCTTGCCACCCCCAGTGCCAAACGCACCAGATGCTTGTAGAAATCAAACTTGTGCGTGCGTTTCATGCGCCGGAAATCCCATCGTAACGCCGTTTATTCCACGGTCACACTTTTCGCGAGGTTGCGGGGTTTGTCCACATTACAGCCCCGCAATACGGCGGCGTGGTAAGCCAGCAATTGTAGCGGCACCACCGTCAGCAGCGGCTGCAGCGGCTCGATGGTGTCGGGAACCTCGATCACATGGTCGGCGACCGAACGGATGTGTTCATCCCCTTCAGTGGCCACCGCGATGACCCTGCCACCCCGGGCTTTGACTTCCTGGATATTCCCAAGAATCTTTTCGTATTGACTGCCTTTGGTGGCCAGAAATACCACCGGCATACCTTCGGATATTAGCGCGATGGGGCCGTGTTTCATCTCGGCGGCGGGCAGTCCCTCGGAGTGGATGTACGAGATTTCTTTCAGCTTCAGCGCGCCTTCGAGTGCCACCGGATAGTTATAACCGCGCCCCAGGAACAGCCAGTTTTCTTTCTGGCAGTATTGCTGGACAATCTCGTGAATCGCGGTACTTTGCAACAGGACGCGACGCACCAGATTGGGAATGGCATTCAAGCTCTTCAGGAACTGATCCAGCACCTGCTGGCTCATATATTTGCGCCGGGCAATAAACAGGGCAATCAATGTTTCCACCACGACTTGGCCGGAGAAGGCCTTGGTTGAGGCGACGCCAATTTCGGGGCCAACATGCAGATACACACCGGCATCAGTCTCCCGCGCGATGGTGGAACCCACTGCATTGATGATCCCCAGACTCAGCGCGCCCCGGTCTTTGGCCTCGCGCAGGGCCGCCAAGGTATCGGCGGTTTCCCCCGATTGACTGATGGCAAAGACCACCGTGCCCTCTTCGATGATCGGGTTGCGATAGCGGAATTCACTGGCATATTCCACTTCGGTGGGAATCTTGGCCAGATCTTCCATCAGATATTCACCCACCAGTCCGGCATGCCAGGCTGTACCGCAACCGGTGATAATAATCCGGCGGGTTTTCACCAGATCACGGGCAAATTGATTCAAGCCCCCGAGTACCACCCGGCCTTCCGTCATATCCACGCGGCCGCGCAGACAGTTTTCGATGGCTTCGGGTTGCTCCATGATTTCTTTCATCATGAAGTGTTCGTAACCCCCCAGTTCGATTTGTTCCAGCGAGAATTCCACCTCGGTCAAATCCTTACGCACCGGGACGTTGTCAATCGTGGTGGTTTTGAAGCCTTCGGGCGTTATGACGGCCATCTCGTTGTCAGAAAGGTAAATCACCTGTGTGGTGTGTTCCACGATGGCCGAGGCATCGGATGCCACAATAAATTCCTGATTGCCCACACCGATAATCAGCGGCGAGCCTTTACGGGCCACGACCAACGTATTCGGCTGGTCCACCGCCATCACGGCAATGCCATAAGTGCCGCGGACTTCATGCAGCGCGGCCTGCACCGCCTGAGCCAGTTCCCCGGGCTTGTAGAAATGGCCGATCAGCATGGCCAGAACTTCGGTATCCGTCTGACTGGAGAAATGCCGGCCTTTTTCCTGCAAGAATTGCTTCAAGCTGGCGTAGTTTTCGATGATACCATTATGGACCAAAGCAATTTTATGATGTTCGTCGGTATGCGGGTGGGCATTGATCTCGGTCGGGGCACCATGGGTGGCCCAACGGGTGTGAGCCATGCCAATATGCCCGCCGGGAACCTGATTGGTTTCGGTTTCCAGTTGTGCTTCCAGCACGCTGATACGGCCCACTGCCCGGCGAATATGGTGCTGGCCTTCATGGCCGATACAGATACCAGACGAGTCGTAACCACGATACTCAAGCCGCTTAAGCCCTTCCAACAACAGGGGTTGGGCGTTTTTCTTACCAAGATAAGCAACGATTCCACACATAGATTACCCTTTATTGCGAAAATATCGTTCGTAAGCTGCGCCATACGCCTCAAAGCGTATGGTAATGCAGATGACAGCTATTAGTATACCGAGTTAGTTTGCCTGTGGCAGTGTCGTGGCTTGTCGAGCCCAGGGGGATTCAGGGTATTTTTCGCGGATTAGCTGTTGTAACGCCTTGGCTTCATTGAGGTTAGATGATTTTATTTGGGCTTCTGCAGCCCTCCAAAGCAATTCCGCAGCGTAATAGGCATCGGGTAATGCTTTGGCGTGTTGTAGTGCGATCACAATGGCCGTCTGATAACGCTTCTGGGCCATGTAGAGCTTCACCTTTAGCACTCGGCTGAAACCTTCGGGAATGGTGTCGGGGACGTCCATTTCCCATTGTTCTAGGGCCCGCTGGGCAGGCTCGAATTCACCCTCGGCGATGAACGACTCGATATTACGGGCCAGCACGCCTTGTCGCATCTGTATTTCGTTATAGGGGAGATTTTTTCGTGGGCCCAGTTCCTTGATCGTTTCCAGACATTGTTTGCCCTTACCTGCTGCGATATAGGTCAAGGCCTGCGCCACTTGAAAGTGGTGCATGGCATCCGCGCGTTCTGGGTCCAGTTGGGGCTTGCATTGGTCCAAAACCGCCTGTGCGACTTGCGGCTGGCTTAATTCTTCGGTCAGGGCAGTCACTTCCAGCAATGCAGCCTGAGCCCGTACCAAGGATGATAGTTTCTTTGCGTGCAGTAACTTAAGACTGCCGACCAGCGCCTCGGCGGCGCCCGCCTGTGTCATAGTGTGGGCATAATCGCGTAACGCGTTCATCAACTGGGGCGTTTCCGTAGGTACGCATGCCGTCAGCCAGGCTTCCATCCAGCGCTGATATTCCTTGCGGTTATCCGCAGATTTATAAGCCAACATACCGCGATAAGCGGCGTTCGTAGATAGCAATAACGGGTTATAGTGGCTTAATTCCGCCAGCAGCACACTACTGCGGTCCTCTTCCGGTTTTGGGAACTGTTCATATAGCCGGGGCCGTACCCAGATCCGCTGGGTAACGGATACAGTCTTTTGTGGCGACTTGATCGTTAATTTTACCGGATATACTCCTTCGGTCAGAAATACGTGTTGGGTCGCAGCTCCGGTAGCGGTTTGATCATCACCAAAATCCCATTGCCACTGGGCGGCTTTCCATTCCGGGGGCACCTGGCCGGAAAATATCCAACGCTGTACGTAATGTTCCGGCGGGATAAAGGCTTCCGCCGCGGGATAGGCCTCGAAGTCGCCGGTTTTACCCGTGCCGGTCTGTTCCAAGATGCCCACCGTGGCAGCGGGCAGAGGAGCAAAGACATTCGCCGGGATACTCTCAAAATGTTTCGCGCCCGGTGTCTGCCAGGCCGCGACCAAGCCAGTTTCCCGGCGGTCGCGTTTGTCCCGATTGGCATTGATCTGGATCGCATCCAGAGTGTGCCAGCCTGCGGATAAATCCAGCGCTTCCTGATGCCGGATTTGGCGCCCAATGACACCCTGATGTTGCAATATTTGCTTGCCATCAATGCTGAGATACCCTGCGTCATCAGCCGCGAAGGCAAAGTGAAAAGTCCCTGCCCGGTCTAGTAAAAATTGTCCCCGATAGCGCAGCACAATCTCTAGATCCTCGCCCAACGGGTTCCAGCCCAGTTTCAGGGGCTTGTCCCAGACGCCCGTCCAGACCGGGGCGGGTTTGCCCAGCAACCATTTCTTAATGGCCTGTGGTTGGGGGGCTTGATTGGCGGGTAAGGTCCATTGTTCCACGAGCAAGCCGCGCTGCAAGTCCAATTCGGGCGCGGGTTTATCCACTTTCGGATTACCCCACCACACGTAGTAGGGGCCGTCCTTGGGGGTGGCGAAAGCCAGACGAACAAAATCGTGTTTATTGCTGATCAAGAGTAATGTGCTAGGCACCACGTTGCGCTCGGCTGTGGTCACACGAATATCTTTGCCATCCGGAAGCTGACTGCCTTCAGTGCGAAATTCGGCGTAGGCCGCGCTCGAACCGGGGGCCTTGGATGCGGCGACTTTGACTTGTAGTTCCCGTCGCCAGCCCCAGCCGTCACCGAGGGTGTCCGCCCACAGACCGGTGGTGGATAAGCCCAGCAGAAGAATGACGAGCGGTTGCTTCATAACGTGTTTAACGAAGGAACGGGGGCAATGATGCATAGAAATACTAACTTAGCCGACATCGGCTAGTGAAATTGTAGCGCCGTACAGCCGGCGGATATGCTGGTGTAACAATGTGTGATTCGGGGCTAAGAGCTGGGGATCCTCGGTGATGATGGCCCGGGCATCGCGTTGGGCCAGATTCAGCAACCGGGTGTCCCCGAGCAGATCGGCAAAGCGGATATCGGACGCGCCCGATTGTTCGGTCCCAATCAGATGACCCATACCGCGGATTTCCAAATCCTTTTGGGCGATATCAAAGCCAGATTTGAATTCGATCATCGCTTCGATGCGCTGCCGGGCGTCTTCGGTGGTGGTATCGGCAATCAGGATACAGTAGGACTTGGCCTGGCCACGGCCCACGCGGCCGCGCAATTGATGTAATTGGGCCAGACCGAAGCGTTCGGCATGTTCGATCACCATAATGACTGCGTTGGGCACATCCACCCCTACTTCGATTACCGTGGTGGCGACCAGCACGGCCAATTCCCCGCGGCGGAATTGCTCCATGACGGCCTGACGCTCGGCGCGATTCATACGGCCATGAACCACCCCGATGCGGTACTCTTTGAAAATGTCCTGCTGAAATTCCTTGTGGACACCCACCGCATGGGCCAGATCATCGGCATTTTCATCCACGGCGGGGACTACGACATAGGCCTGGGCACCTTGGACCAGAAGGGAGCGCACAAACTCATACACTTCCGGACGATTGGCGGGGATGGCTTTGCGGGTGTGGATCGGTTGCCGACCAGGGGGCAGTTCATCTATTACCGATAAATCCAAGTCACCATAGACCGTCATGGCCAGCGTGCGGGGGATGGGTGTGGCGGTCATGACCAAGGTGTGCGGATGACCATGTCGCAGGCGCAAATCTGCGCGTTGGTTGACGCCGAATTTATGCTGCTCATCCACGACGACCAACCCCAGATTGGAAAAATTATTGGACTCGGTGATTAGGGCATGCGTGCCGATGATTAAATCTACCTTGCCGTTGGCGATATCGGCCAAGGCTTTTTCACGTTCGGCCGCAGACAGACTGCCAGTGACCAAAACCATGCGGACTTTGCTGTTGGCCAGATAGCGTTGAATCGAAAGGTAATGTTGTTCGGCCAAAATTTCAGTGGGGGCCATCAGGGCGGTTTGCATTTTGGTGGCCACGGCACAAAGCATGGCATATAACGCCACAACGGTTTTACCGCTGCCCACATCCCCCTGAATTAGTCGGTTCATGGGGATACGGCCGGATATGTCGTGACGGATTTCCTGGATGACGCGTTCCTGAGCCTGAGTCAGGGTAAAGGGCACCAGCCGGCGGATACGTTGGTCCACCAGATCATCAATGCGCAACCGCTGGGCACTGGGACCGGTCTGGATGCCGTGTCGGCGCAGGGCGACGACCAGTTGCTGCGTCATAAAGTCATGGTAGGCCAGCGTGCGTTTGGCTTTGGTTACTTGCAGCACTTCCTGGGGCTGGTGGATTAAGCTGTAGGCTTGTTGGCGCGACAACATGCCACGCGGGGCCAGATATGCCTCTGGATACCATTCCTGCACCAGCGGAACCAGTACTGACAGATGGCGTTGGATTAACATGGCAATGAAGTGGCTGCTGATTTCACTATTGGCGGGATAAACCGGCTCAATCCGGGCCGAGGTGACCGTCGGGGCATCCACACCTTCGGGTTGGAGTTCGAAACGTGGGTTCACAAACTGGACCCGGCCATCATATTGGCCGACTTTACCGGTGACCAGCACGCGTACGCCGGGGTAGAGCTTTTTATCCATCCCGTGCATATTGAACCAGGTTAAAACACAGCGTTGGGTTCCATCGTCCAGCAGGGCTTCAAAGCGCAGGGGCCGCCGGCGCACCAGCCGGGTTTGGATGATGGTGCCACGTACGGTGCCGATGGTATCGGATTTTAATTCCGTGACGGCGGCTTCCGGGGCATATTGCAGGTAATCGCGCGGGATATAATCCAATAAATCACCCGCCGTGGTCAGGCCCAGATTGGCCAGCGCGGCAGCGCGTTTGGGACCGACCCCGGGAAGTATCGTCAGGGGGGTATCCCAACGCAGGGGGGTGTTAGGCGCTTCGGTCAAGAAAAACCTCGTTTCGCTATTTGCCAAGACGAACGGTCTACGATTATATAGCTTAGCAGTGAACTCGAAACTAGGATACTGCTCTTGATGTCATACGACACAGAAACTTTGATCGCGCTGGACCGGGAGTATGTCTGGCACCCCTTTACCCCCATGAAAGCCTGGGTGGAAAAGGCCGACCCGCTGGTGATTGCCCGGGGGGAGGGGATTTATCTCTACGATACCACTGGCCGGCGGTATATAGATGGCAGTGCATCCATCTGGTGCAATGTGCATGGCCACGCAGTACCGGTAATTGATGCGGCGATCACCGCGCAACTACAGCAGGTGGCCCATACCTCGCTTTTGGGACTGGCCAATATCCCCAGTACCCTGTTGGCGAAACGTTTAATTGACCTCGCCCCCGCCGGGTTGCGCAAGGTGTTTTATTCCGATAACGGCTCGACAGCCGTGGAGGTGGCCTGCAAGATGGCCTACCAGTTCTGGCAGAACCAAGGCCAACGGCAACGTACACGGTTTCTGGCCTTTGACTGGGCGTATCATGGCGACACCCTCGGGGCAGTTTCTCTGGGTGGGATTCCGCTGTTTCATCAGGCGTTCAAAAACCTGTGCTTCCCAGTGGATTTAGTGGCTCCACCCATCTGTTGGAGTTGCCGGGACCATCAGCCTGGTGCGGCTTGTTGTGGCCGAACGCTGACCCAGTTGGAAGCTTTGCTGCAAAAATCACCAGACGCCTATGCGGCCTTAATTGTTGAGCCCCTAGTGCAGGGCGCGGGGGGGATGTTGATGGCCCCGCCGGGGTTCCTGCGGGCCGTGCGTGATGTGTGCCGGCGTTATGATGTCCTGCTGATTGCCGATGAAGTGATGACCGGTTTTGGCCGTACCGGGACGATGTTCGCTTGTGAGCAAGAGGATGTCTGCCCGGACTTTATGTGCCTGTCCAAAGGTTTGACCGCCGGTTACATGCCCCTGGGGGCAACCCTGACTACCCAGCGGGTTTATGACGCATTTTATGCGGACCCCAAAGAACTTAAGACATTCTTTCATGGCCACACTTTTACGGGTCACCCGCTGGCCTGTGCCGCGGCGTTGGCTTCACTGGACCTCTTTGAACAGAATCAACTTTTGTCCCACGTTCAAGCCATGGCCCCCATTATGGCCGAAGAATTGGCCCAGGCCCGGGGAATGCCCCATGTGGCGGATGTGCGGACCTGTGGGCTGATCGGAGCCATCGAACTAATGGCCGATCCGGCGGAAAAGCAACCCTTTCCCTATCACTGGCGGATTGGCGGTGAGTTATGCACCGCCTTGCGGTCCAAAGGAGTCTTGCTGCGGCCATTGGCGGATGTGGTGGTAATTATGCCCCCACTGGCAATTAACGAAAATGATTTGCGTTATTTATGTCGGGTTGCGGTAGAATCAATAGTGCAGATTCCGCACTTGATCGAGCGTAAAATGCAGGAGTCATAACGATGACCAAGAATCCCAATCCGGTTCACCCGCGCAACGTGTTGCATCGGTATAGCCTCCCCGGTCTGTTCATTACCGGTACCGGCACCGGGGTGGGGAAGACCACCGTCACAGCCACCTTGGCCGCAAACCTGCGCAAACGCGGGATACGCGTGGGGGTATGCAAACCGGTGGCCAGCGGCTGTTCGGTGGTGAACAATACCAAATCGTTGCAACTGGACCCCAATGACGCCCTGAGTTGTCTGGATGGCGAGATTCTCGCTCGGGCGGCGGGGCTGGATGTCAAAGATATCGGCTTACATCGCTATGTGTCGCCCTTGCGTTATCAGCAGGCTATTTCGCCCCATGTGGCCGCGCGGCTGGAAGGTCGTCCGCCGGAGTGGGCGCGGGTTGAGGATGCGTTTGATTATTGGGAAGATCACTGCGATATCCTGCTGGTGGAAGGTTCCGGCGGGTGGATGGTCCCCTTGGATGAAGGTTATTTTACGGTGGCGGATTTGGCTGCGATCCTGCGTCTGCCGGTGCTGGTGGTGACCACCCCGCAACTGGGGACGCTGAATACCACGGCCTTGACCGTGCATGCGATCCAGCAACGTAGTTTGCCCGTGTCGGGGGTGGTGATCAATCGTATGCCCAAGACGCCCGGGGTGGCAGAGAGTTATGCCGCCCAGGAAATCGAGCAGTTTTGTGGCGTTCCGGTGCGTGGCATTCTGCCTGAGGTGGCCCAGGTGGACGAATTTGTTCCGCACGAATTGTTTGACACCGCACTGGCGGCATTTGCCCGGGAACTGCAAACACTGGAACAACAGGCACGGGGTTAAATGCGTATTATCGCCGGTACCTATCGGGGACGTCCGCTGGTAGGACCTCCATCGGATCAAGTCACCCGTCCCATCACCGACCGGGCCAAGCAGGCACTTTTCGATGCGCTGGGAACGCTCGATGAATTACCTTGGGTGCTGGACTGTTTTTCCGGGCCCGGTTCGATGGGGTTGGAATGCCTGAGCCGGGGCAGCAAGTTCGCCCTGTTTGTGGAACGCGACCACCATGCCCAGCGGGCGCTTAAAACCAATATTACCGCGCTGCAACTAACCGCCCAGACGCACGTTCTTACCTGTGACGCATATGGTGCGGGTTTGCAGACGGCACTGCGGAACAAGCGCGCCGAACTTGGCCCGCTGGGACTGGCCTTTTTAGACCCGCCCTATAAGCATATGGAAACCGGGCATGAACGCCGGCGGATGGATGAATTGACGCGTTTCATGGCGCAGGAAATTATGCGGCCCGACGGTCTGATTATCATCCGCCATCCCACCCGGGTGATGGTTGATACCACCGTGACGTGTACCCAGATTTTCCGTGAAATGAAGTTCAGCGAAATGGCCATTACCTGGCTGATCCCTGCAGAGAACCGGCAACATGAGCCTGTGGCGCTATAAGTATTTCCATCCCCGTCAGGCGGCCCAACTCCAGCCGTTAGAGGTGACTGTGCGCGGGATTGTGGAGGGGGCCTATGCTGGCTTGCATAAGTCACCCCACAAGGGGTTTTCGGTCGAATTTGCGGAACACCGCGAATACACGCCGGGCGATGAATTGAAACATCTCGATTGGAATGTGCTGGCCCGGACCGATCGTTTTTACGTCAAACAATTCGAACAGGAAACCAACCTACGGGCCATGATCTGTCTGGATTGCTCGGGTTCGATGGCCTTTGGCAATGCCCAGCTCCCCGGCCCCGATGGTGGCATCCGGCACGGCATCACGAAATATGACTATGCCAGCATCATGGCCGCGTGTTTGAGTTACCTGTTGGCCATGCAGCAGGACATGGTGGGGCTGACGGCATTTGATACTCAGGTGCGATATATGCTGCCCTACGGCCACGGGGCGGGCCACCTGGACCAAATATTCAAACATCTGGAACGTACCCAACCCGCCAGCCAAACCGATACCGCCGCGGCACTCGAGCAGGTTGCCGCCCGCATTCCCCGGCGGGGCCTGGTGGTGGTGCTCTCCGATTTGCTCGACGAACCGGAACGCATCATCCATACACTGCAACGCCTGCGCCATGGACACCATCATGTCATCGTGATGCAGGTATTGGATCGGGGGGAATTAACCCTCAACCACGACCGGCCGGTGACGTTCAAGGACATGGAAGATCAATCGCAACTCACGCTTGACCCCAAACCGCTGAAGGCGGCTTATGCGCAGGCCATGCAGGACTTTCTGCATTTAATCCATCAGCGCTGCGGTCAGATGCGGATCACCCACCACGTATTGGAAACTTCCGTACCGTGGCCGCAGCAACTGCGTAAAGTCCTGCACTTAGCCACCCGTCACTAAGGTCTGGGCTTCCAGTATAGGCCGGACATCCACCGCCAGCTTGACCACCTTGCCATTGCGGGCAATTACGGCGATGCGGTCGTCCGCTTCGGGTACCACTTCCTGCACATGATTAAACCCGGCGGGGATTTGCCCCACGGCCATGATGTAACGCAGGCGCGCGGGCTGTTCTGGATTAAGCGTGATGGTGGTCGGAATGCCATGCTGGTTAAGGTGGTTGGGCTTGGCAGAATCGGCAATCCCGGTATGGAAATAACTGGTGACTTCTTCCAATCCCAAAACATTGCGGTGCCGACCGTTCCACGGGGCGTAATGCCGCCCACCGTTGGAATGCCAAAGAATCGTCGCGGCCAATTGTTTGGGATGTTTGATCCCCAGCCAGACATACCGTTCGTGTGGGAATACCACCGCTGTCCAGGCCAGATTAAGCATCGGTTCGGCGGCCATCAGGACCAGATCTTCATAACCGCTGCGGGCGGGATAACGCGATAAATCAGCGGCCGTACCGGTGCACGTGGGGACATGATCAAGCGTGTCAAACAGGGCTCCGGGCTGCAACGCCTGATAACCACCCTCGGCGGGGTTTTCGTACACCTCGGGGAATACCTGACCATAGCGGATGGCACTGGTGGAGATCAGCCCCGCGCCCGGCGTGGCGGGGAACGCCAGCGTGGCATGATGGCCGACATTCATCGGGCCATGATAACCAGTGAAAACATGTTCCTGATAGATGGCGGTATGGCCACGCCGTAATTGCACGAATTTATCTACCGTACCCACGCGGGTTTTGGTCTGGAGTTGGGTATGGATACCCACCCCCAGTTCGTTGGTTATTTGGCCCACAAGTTGCCACCGGGCATTAGCGGTTTCGCCGTGGACGGGGTGTTGTTCCCCATGCCATGGTTGCTGATTACCGCCAAAGGGCATACACAGGAAATCGCCGCGCAGAACCCGCAGGATAGGGGGGATGCCGGGGGCCAGTTTTTCTTTCGCCCATGGGGCCACATGATAGGGTTGGACCATATGGCCATTGGGCAGGGTGAATGTGACTGGTCCGATGTGCCCACCCAACTGCGTGAGGTTAAGCTGCACGCGGTCGCTCCTGACGACCCAGGAAGGTTGTCCGGCTACGGTTTTAAGCGCTGACTTAAGCTTGCTTGTCTGACGTGTCATGAGGAACTCCTTGTGTATGGCTTCGATTGTACCCGAACGATTAAAAAATACCGCATGACTTGCCG
>JBAXGE010000009.1:0-30377 GCA_037139555.1 Phycisphaerae bacterium | reverse complement strand
ACGGACGACAATCCGCGCACCGAAGCCCCCGCGCAAATCTTTGCCGATATCCGCGCGGGCTTCAAACGCCCCGACCGGGTGTATTGGCAACCGGCGCGGGCCCGGGCCATAGCGCACATCATCGCGCTGGCCCAGCCGGGCGATGTGGTATTGCTGGCCGGCAAAGGGCACGAAAATTACCAGATTATCGGCACCACCAAACACCATTTTGACGATGTGGAACACGCCCGCGCCGCGCTGGACGCGCGTCTGGGCGTAAAATCGGGAGCTGTGACGGTATGAAGGCATGGGATTGGCAACAATTACGCACCGCGCTGAAGGCCAAATGGGTCTGGCGCGGCACGCGGGCATATACGGGCCACGTGGTCACCGACAGCCGGTTGGTGCAGCCGGGAGATTTGTTTGTGGCGTTGGTGGGCGAAACCCACGACGCGCATACCTTTCTGACGGATGTCATGGCCAAGCAGGCCGGTGGTGTGGTGGTACATCAAAGCCTGATCGCCGAACAACAGGAAGCCGCCCAGCGCCTCGGTGTTTATGTGTTGCAGGTGGATAACACAATTGCCGCCTTGAACCGTCTGGCCAGCGCCTGGCGCCAGGAACTCCGCGCCCGCGTGGTGGCGGTCAGCGGGTCCAATGGCAAGACCACCGCGAAACGGATTGTGCAGGCGCTGCTGGCCCAGAAAATGACCGGCGTGGCCAGCCCCAAAAGCTTTAACAACAATATCGGCATGCCCCTGACCCTGCTGGACGCGGGGGTGAATGCGGAATATGTGATCCTCGAAGTGGGCACCAATCATCCCGGCGAAATTGCCGCGCTGGCCGAAGTGGCCCGTCCCGATGTGGCGGTGATTACCAGCCTCGGGCTGGAACATCTGGAAGGCCTGGGCACGCTGGCGGGGGTGGCCCAGGAAGAGGCGGTCATCGCGGAATTTGTCCCTGCGGAAGGGACGCTGATTATCCCCGCCGCAGCGCCGGAACTCCACGCGTATCTCAAGCGGGCCGTCGCGCAACGGATTACCTTCGGTTTGGCCGGCAGCGGTGCGGACCTCGAAGCCACCGATATCGTGATGACCGCCGCGGGCTGTACTTTTGGCCTCAATGGCCGGGGCCATTACACCCTGCCGTTGTTGGGTCGGCATAACGTGCTCAACGGACTCGCGGCGATTGCTGTGGCCCGCCGTCTGGGGCTGAGCGAAGATTTGATTGGTGCCGGGCTGGCCGAGGTCAAACCCGCCGATATGCGTTTGGAATTGCAGACGCATGCGGGGCATCTGGTCATCAACGACGCCTACAACGCCAATCCCACCTCAATGGAAGCCGCGCTGGACACCCTGATCGAATTCAGCCACCCCGGCCGCAAAGTGGCGGTGCTGGGTGACATGCGGGAGTTGGGCGTGCAGGCGCCGCAGTGGCACCGGCACGTGGGCGCATACGCCGCCCGGGTCGGCGTGCAGGTATTGATCACCGCCGGGCCCCTGATGCAGGAAGCCGCCGACGCGGCACTAGCGCAGGGCGTGGAAGTATACGCCTGTGCCGATGCGCCGGCCGCAGGTGAACAATTATTGCGTGTGCTCCAGCCCGACGATCTCATTTTACTCAAAGGTTCGCGCGGCACCCGCATGGAACGGGCTTTGGATCCCCTGCGGCAGCGCGCCACCACCAATCAGGATGTACAGGTGCAACGATGATTCCATGGTTTTATCACTTGTTATCGCCCGATGCGGAAAGCATGCCGGTCATTTTTCGCGCCGCGATGGCGGCGCTGTTTGCTTTCGTGCTGGTATTGGCCTTCGGGGCGCGGATCATCCGCTGGCTTATCACCCGCAAACTCGGGGACAATCCCGAGTTTCACAATCAGACGCTCAATGAACTGACCAAGCAGAAAACCAATACGCCCACCATGGGTGGTATTGCCCTGATCGGGGCGATTCTGGTCAGCACCCTCATCATGGCCGATGTGGTGGGCAATTTTTATGTGCGGATGGCCTTGTTTTGTCTGGTCTATCTGGCGATTCTGGGGGGCGTGGACGATTGGCTCAAACTCACCCAGGCCCGGCGCAATCCCGGCAGCCGCGATGGGTTGTATGCTTATGAAAAACTGCTGTTCCAGGTGGGGCTGGGGGTTTTGTTGGCGCTGTTTATTTATTACCATCCGGCCAAAAGCGGTAGTGCTGAGGGCTTTTTTACCGCCCAGAAGTTGAATTGGCCCTTCCTGCGTGATCTGGCCCTCCCCGCCTGGGTGTTTGCGATTTTGACGGTCGTCGTGATTACCGGTTCGTCCAACGCGGTGAATCTGACCGATGGCATGGATGGCTTGGCGGCGGGGTGCATGACCATTGTGTGCGTATCGTTCATGCTCTTGTCGTATGTGACCGGGGACACCCGTTGGTCCGTCCAATTGGAACTGCATCATGTCACGCAGGTGGGGGAATTGGCGGTGGTCTGTGGGGCCATGGCGGGGGCGTGTCTGGGCTTCTTATGGTTCAACTGTAACCCCGCGCTGGTCTTCATGGGCGATACCGGCTCGTTGTCCCTGGGCGGGGTGATCGGCTATGTGGCCATTGTCATCCGTCAGGAACACATGCTGTTTCTGGTCGGGGGTATTTTTGTGCTGGAGGCGGTCAGTGTGCTGATGCAGGTGAGTTATTTCCGCTTCACCGGCGGCAAACGCATCTTCCTGTGTACGCCCATTCACCATCATTTTCATATGAAAGGCTGGACCGAAACCCAAACGGTGGTGCGGTTCTGGCTGATTTGTGCGCTGTGTTCCATGATTGCGCTGGCCACCATTCGCATCATGTAACGATAAACGAGGTACGCTGCCATGCCCTATACCCGCGAAGACCGTCCCTGGACCGCCTCGGTAACCCTGCCGGAAAATGAGGGGCTGGTTCCCGCATTACTCACCGCCCAGCGGGAACCGTCGGCAGTATGGCGCGGCGCCAGCCGGCTGGTATTGGCCCCGTTGAGCCTCTCGCTGGATCAGGTGTTGGCGATTCTGGTGGCGGCCCTGTTGGCCGTGGGGCTGATTATGGTGCAAAGCGCCGAAGCCCAGGTCCGCGGGGTAAATGAAGAATGGTTTCAGGGCGCGTTCAATACCAAAAATGCCCTGCATGCGGGGATTGGGCTGGTGGTGATGATCGTGCTGTGGCGCTGGGATTACGCCCGCTGGCTGGGTAAAAAATTATGGACCAGCCCCGCCTTCTGGTTTTTGCTGGTGACGTTTGGGTTGCTGATTTCCGTTCTGGTGGTGGGCACCACGGTCAAAGGTGCCCGGCGCTGGTTGACCGTGCCGCTGCTCAAATTCAATTTCCAGCCTTCGGAACTGGTCAAGCTGGCCATGATCCTGTTCACCACGGCATATGCCGTACACGCGGGCCCGCGCATCCGCAACTTTTTCACCGGCGTGCTGCCGGTGCTGGCCGGGGTGGGGGTGGTTCTGCTGCTGGTGGTGAAAGAAGATTTTGGTACCACAGCGCTGATCGGCGTGGTGTTTTTCTGCCTGTTGCTCATGGCGGGGGTGCGTTGGTGGCACATGGCCATCATTCTGCCACCGGCCCTGGCGGTGGGCGTCTATTTTATTATCCGCGAACCATACCGGTTGAAACGGTTGACGGCGTTCTGGGATATTTTCTGGGGCCGGGATGCCGATCTTCAGGGCGCGGGTTATCACCCGTGGCAGAGCTTACTGACCATCATCAACGGCGGAATCTGGGGCCGGGGGTTGGGCCACGGGGTGCAGAAAATGGGCTTCCTGCCGGAAGACAACACCGACTTTATCTTCGCGGTGATCTGCGAGGAACTTGGCGTGATCGGTGCGGGTTTGATTTGTGCCCTCTTTATCGCCATCGTGCTGGTGGGCTGGCGCATCATGATGCGGTGCCAGACACTGCCGGGCAAGATGGTGGCCTTCGGAATTACCGCCATGATTGGCCTGCAGGCCGCGATCAATATCGCCGTGGTGACCGTGTCGGTACCCACCAAGGGTATTGCCCTGCCACTGATTTCCAGCGGGGGAACGGGTTGGATTATGACCGCCGCCGCAGTGGGGGTGTTGATGGCGGTGGAGCGTATGAACCGCAAGCGCGAACGCGAACACGCCCATACGCCCAGGGCGCGGTATTCACCGGGCACGGATTTATTCGCCATGCCCGTATTAAACGAAGAAATGTTCAATCTGGAACCGCCCGCCACAGACGCGGCCCCGGGTGTGGAATATGCCCCGGTGAAGAAGAAAACTCCTTTGTCTATTGGCCGCTGGACCTGGTGGCGCTGATACAATGAGCCGCATGGAACCTGTTCTATTACACGTGGTAGACGCTCTGGCCGGAGCTGACGCGCTGGCGACATTGGCGCTGCTGTTGCAGCGTAATACCCAGCCCCAAGCCGTGTTGGTTCTCGGCGATGGCCACCTCTGGGCAGCGCTGCCCGAACCGGTGCGCCGGGCCTGCGTCGGGCGTGTCCGTACTCTGGGCTGGGCCGACCCGGCCGGGTGGCTGGCGCTGCTGCGGCGGATTGATGCCGTCGGACCGCTGGCGGGCCTGCATATCTGGGGTCTGCGGGCGCTGGCGTCAGTGGCCTTGCGCCGCTGGTCGGTGCCGCTGGTGCTCAATCCCGGCGGGCCTTATAACTCTCGGCAGCGCAGTCTCCTGCGTCTCCTGGTCCAACGCTGCGGGGCCACGGTCGTGGCCCAGAGTCAGACCGAACAACAGATTTTACAGACTGCCAGTATCCCCGGAGTACAGCTTATACCCCTGCCCTGTCCGCTGGACCAGCGCCCCGACCGCGCCACCGTGCGGTCGGCATTGGGGGTACCTATTGCGGCGGGGCCGGTACTATGGCTGGCGGGACATGGCCGGGGTGCGGGGCATGAACTCGGTTTATGGGCCGCAGGCATATTTCAACAATTGGAGCCTCAAACCTGTGTGCTGGTGCGGGCCGATAGCTCGGGGCTGGCGCGGTTTTCCTCCGCCTTGGCGCACGCCGACACCATTCATACTGTGCTCGCCACCACCAGCGATTTTGACCTCGCGGCCGCTGCGGATATCGTCCTGTTCACCCCCACCCAGCCTGCGGGGGTGATGGGTATCTTGGCGGCTATCGCCTTGACCGTGCCCGTCGTGGTCACCCCTCAGCCCGTAGCCACCGAATATATCGCCCAGGGCCAGACGGGTTGGGTGGCTAAAAGTATGCAACCCCGGCAAATCGCCGCACGGTTGGAAGCCTGTTGGCGGATGCCGGCGGAACGGGAATTATGGGCCGGCAACGCCCGGGCCCAGTTATTTGCCCAACATAAACCCAGCGCCGCAGTGGCGGAATATCGCAAGATTTATCTGGGTTCCACGGTGACGAGTCCGGTATAAGGGTAAAATGTTTTCGCTTGCGACCAGTCTGCCCGAGGCACAGCTTCGTAAGTTGCAGGAATTATCGTCCCCAAAGCCGTAATCCGCTTGCCTAATGTCGCCTTGGGCGAATATAACTCCCACTTATGCGTTAATTTGGTGTGTTTTTGCCCCCTGACGACGATTGGGAACGGAACAGTTCATGAAACGCTACGGTTTGGTGCTATTATTTATTGGTTTAATGGTGGTTTTGGCCCGCTGGGGTGATGTGGTTACCCGTCTGACCGGCGGGGAGCGTACGCGCGTCAAACGGGTGATGGAGTGGAGTTGGTCGGGCACGCCGGACGTGGAACGCCGCCGCGCGGAAAAATTCGAAAAAATTTATCCCGATACCCGCGTGGAACTGCAGTTCCTGCAAACTTCGCGTATGTGGGACACAATTTATGTGAGTTTCATCAGCGGCAATCCCCCCGACCTGATGGGCGTAAGTATGCGTGATGCCCGGGATTACATCGCGGCGGGGATGCTGCGGCCCATGGACGATATGCTGGATCGGGAACTGGCCCGGCATCCGGATTTTGTAGACAACCGCATCAACGACCGCCAGACCCTGATGTATTACCAGACCAATCCCAATGATCCCTTGATCAAGGCCATGGACAAACATCCGCTGGAAGCGGCCCGCTTGCTGCACATGCACGGCAAGTTTATGGGCTTCATCAACCCCATCGGTATCAATGCCCTGACCTATAACAAACGTTTATTCCGTAACGCCGCCCGCATGTTCCCCGAGGCGGGCTTGGTGGATAACCAGGGTGAACCAGTGCCCCCGCGCACCTGGATGGAACTGCTCCGCGTGGCGGATGTGCTGACTAAATACGGCAAAACGAGCAAAGAGGGGTGCTATGGGCTGGTCATGCGCGAGCACTTCCCGCGCGAGACCATGAGCGCCATCACTATGCTGGCCAGCACCGCCGGCAGCGTGGGCTTTGATTATCGCGGCGACAAGTGGATTGACGGTGTGGATCAGCCGGTGGGTAAATTTACTCCGGAGCATCCGGCCTTTTTGGGGGCGTTCCGGCTATTACTAAAGATGAAAGCCCAGGGGAGTGTACTGCCCGGGGGTTCCAGCCGGGAATATGAGGAAGTGCGTACCGCAGTGGGTTCGGGTCGGGCGGCGATGGTGTTTGATGGCTGGCACGCGGCCTTGATTGCCAGCGAACGCGTACCGTGGGCCAAAAATGATATCGGTTCAGCGCCCATTCCGGTTCCGTATGATGAAACCAGTCCCAATGCCGCGGCCCAAAAGGCTGAAATTGAAGCGCTGCTGGAAATGCCGGTCCAGCGCAGCCGCCCCCCCCGGGGCGATATCAGCAATACCACCTGCATCACTTCCGGTGCGGCCAATCCTGAGGCGGTGTGGAATTGGATGCACTGGGAAGCCTATGACCAGGAACGCATGAAAGCGGGCACCCGGCGCGGCGGTTTGCCGCCCAATAAGTTGGCCGCCAGCAAAATTAACGATCCTGACTGGTACCCGCTACCCTACCAAAAGCAGGTGTGGGCCAGTTGGGCAGGCCATGCGCTCTGGCCGGCCAGTCCCCAGTTCAAAAAACCGCTCGGTAAAAGCGAACAGGATATTTTCCATGAGCTGATGGGCAAAATCACGGATGCCCAGGATAAAGACCAAATCATTCCCGACTTGATGACCAAGGCTAAAGCGCAACTGGACGATTATGCCCAGCGCGTCAACGGCAGTCTGGCGGAACGGGTCAAGTCGGGCATGGAATCCCCCTCGGCGTGGACCTTTGCAGATTTCGATCCCATGAATCCGCAGTTGGCCTTTAACCGGCAGCAGGAATTGGCCCGTGATCCGGCGCTGAAAGCCCGGATTGACGCGCTGATCGCCCAATTGCCTCCCGAATATCGCACTCCGGCGGACGCCTATGAGCTGTTCCGCTTCAAACCCGCCAACGGCCGCGGGGGTATGCTGGCAATCTTGGGGTTGCTGGTGCTGGTGGCGGGGGGGTATCTGGGCTTCAGCTATATCGCCGGTCACCGCCGGGATGCGGCGCTACCCTGGCTGATGCGCAAAAGCCAGATGCGCCGCTACTGGTATGGATATGTATTCATCGCACCCGGGATGTTGCTGCTGTTTATGTTTGTGGTTTATCCCACGTTGTATCAGTTCTATCTGGCCATGCACGAAGGCAGCGGTCTGACCCCGCTGCGTTATATCGGGTTCAGCAATTTCAACCGTATCATGCAGGATCGGCCCTTCTGGACCAAGGTCCTGCCCAATACTATGCTGTATATGGTGGTGGTCACCACGATTCAGATCGCCATCGCGCTGTTCGTGGCCAACCTGCTCAGTCTGCCGCTCAAATTGAACCGGTACGTGCGGGCGCTGTTTTTTATCCCGATGGCCACGGCCCTGTCGGCCATCGCGATTGTCTTTTTTGGTTTGCTGGGCGGCGGCGAAAGCTCCACGGTGAACCAGGTCATCGCCTATCTGCATCTGAACTGGTTGCCCGGCCTGTTCGGCCTGACCACCAGTCATGAATGGCTGGGCAGTCCCAAAACTGATTTGTATTCGGTCATGCTGGTGGGTATCTGGCATGGTCTGCCCTACAACACCATCCTCCTGCTGGCCGGTTTGCAGTCCATTGATCCGCAGTTGTACGAAGCCGCCGATGTGGATGGCGCCACCGCCTGGCAGCGCTTCTGGCATATCACGATTCCGGAGTTGATGCCGGTACTGATTATTATTGTGTTCAACGCCCTGGTCGGCGCCGCCCGCGTGTTTGGCGTGGTGTATATCCTGACCGGCGGGGGCAAGGGCTACAGCTCGGAAGTGGTCTCCACGTACATTTTCAAATACGGCTTCACCAAACCCGAATTCGGCGAACCCGATCTGGGGTATGCTTCGGCGCTCGGGATTGCCTATTCACTGATTCTTGCGGCGTTGACCATTACCAATGTGACGATTCTGGCCCGGCGCTGGCGGGCGCAGGTGCGTAACGAGGAAAAAGGTATGACCGTGAAACCCGCAACTGTGGTCGCTGGCAAGGAGGTGGCCCGTGCCGAATAAACGTTCGCTGGGTTATATTGTTGCGGGTATCATCCTCATCGGCCTGGGGCTGCTGAATATCTACCCGTTTTTATGGATGACCGGCACCAGCCTGAAGTCCAACTCCGAAGCCAACCTGCACCGGGCCCAGCCCATGCCGGCCCAGAAATATCATCTGACCACCGCCGGGCGGGAGTATGCCAAAACTCTGCCCAGCAGCAGTCAGTTGGATATGCTGGCCCTCTTGCAAAGTCGTTATGGCCGTCAACTGACCCAAGGCCAGGTCCTTCAGGCGCAGGCGTATAACACCATCGCGTATGCCAATCAGGTGGCCGTGGAATTACCGCTGGCCCGCCGGGAAATAGCCGATCTGGTCCAACGCGGCTGGCTGCAACGCAGCGCCACCAATGCCCCAACCCTTGCGGATGATGAACTCACCTACGAATTGGCCCCCGGCGGACGGGCGGCACTGCTGGATGGCTTTAATGCCCGGCAGTTATCGGTACTGCGCTTACTCATGGAACTCGACAGCAAACTTCTGGAAACCTATGGCCCGGCGCGGTTTGTCGCTTCGCGTCTGACGGCCGAAGAATACGCCCGCAAGGTGGAACTGTTGCAGGTCGGCCTGCGTGATGCCGCCGCCGCCCAAGGGCAGCCGGATGTGGCCGGGGGTACCGAAGAATTGCTGAACCTGATCGAACACGGCTATCTGCAGCGCAGCGCCTTCATGTGGGAAAATTATCTGGTCGTGCTGCGCGACATGCGTTTTTATGTCAATTTAATCACCTCGCTGGCCCTGACGGCGGGGGTGGTGGTCCTGATGGTGCTGGTCTCCAGCATGCTGGGCTATGCCCTGGCGCGGGTGAGTTTCCCCGGTAAAATGCTGGTCATCGCGCTTATGCTGGTCGGTTCCATCGCGCCCGGCGAGGCCCGGATCATCCCGATCTTCCGGCTGATTCAAGGCGCGGGCCTGTTGGATGGTTTGTGGGGTATGATGTTATGGATGGTGGGTGCAGGCATCGGCAATGCACTCTTAATGGCGGGTTTCTTCATGACTTTGCCCAAGGAAGTCGAAGAGGCCGCCACCGTGGATGGCGCCGGACCGTTTACAACCTTCTTTGATATCGCGCTACCCATGGCCCGGCCCATCGTGATGACCGTGGCACTCTTCGCGTTTATGGGCGCATGGAATGATTTCATGATCCCCTTCCTCTGCACCCAGGCCAACCCCGCCCTGCAACCACTAGCCGTGGCGGTATATATGTTCCAGCAGGGGAATACCGGATTCCTGTCCCTGACCAATGCGGCGGCGGCGATTATGATCGTGCCGGTAATTATCCTGTTCCTGGCGTTGCAAAAGCATATTGTCAGTGCGATTGCCGTAGGCGCGGTGAAGGGATAAAAACGGCGGTGGCGTGACCTCGAACCAACAAAAAAGCCCGTCCAGATTTCTGGACGGGCTTTTTTTTCGTTTTCATGTCGGGGATCAGCGGACTTCGAAATACTTGTTCAGCAGTTCGTTGTACTTCGCCTGTTTCAATTCGCGTTCGGCCGGGGTCAGTTTGTTGCCGTTAAGCTCGTGTTTCAGCTTGGTCATCTGATGGAATTCCTTGAGGATGTCGTGCACGTAGGTGCGGTCGGCGGTGGCATTCTCGATGGGGCCGGTGATGGTATCCTTGGCGAAGACGTTCTTGCCAAAGCGATAGGTCGGCATCTGGTTGCCTTCGGTATCATGCTTTTCCGCCCAGATGCAGGCGCTGGCGGTATTCAATTCGCCCATCAGGTCTTTGTACTCCTGCTTGGTAATCTTGCCATCGCTGCGATAGGTGCTTTCCAACGCGGCAATGTGGTCCTGCTGGGCGCGGAGCTTGGCGACTTCGGATTCGGTCAAAGAACCATTCTTGATACCGGCCTCGATCCGCTTCTCCTGCCGTGCCTCGCGTTGGTCAATATTCTTCGCAGTTTTGTCGCTGACCGGGTCATTTTTCCGCTTATCTTTCAACTCAGCACGCCGGGCTTCGGCTTCGGCGCGTTTGTTTTCGAGCGCGGCACGTCGTGCCTCAATCCGCGCCGCTCGATCCGCGTTGGGCGCGGCATAGCTGGTCGTCGTCAGCACACAAATACCTGTCACTGCCAGAACCAATAACGCATTAATCGGCTTCATGTTCGTCTCCTTAATAGCCTTAATATGACCGGGGCTTTACTGATTCGTCACGCGACGACTCAATGTCCCGCTCCAACCGTATAAACGCGGCTATCACTTGTAGGTTGCACGCCGCAGATTTTTCCGCCCACAGGCTTGGCACAATCCCACCCCAGACGTACACTCTGGGTTATGAAACTGGCTTTTTCCACAAATGCGTTTTCGCGTCATGATCTGGATACTGCCTTAACGGCCATCGCCCATGCGGGCTACACCGGCGTGGAAATCCTCGCCGATCAACCCCACTGGTATCCCGATCATTTCGATCCCGCCGTCGCCGCGCAGGTGCGGACCAAGCTCGACCAATTGCATCTCCAAATTTCCAATATCAATGCCAATTGCACCTTTGGTTTTTTCCACGATGCCCCGCCGGAGCCGTTTTTCGAGCCCTCGCTCATCTCACCCAAACCCGAGTTCCGCCAGGCGCGCCTGGCCATGATCGGCCACACGCTGGATTTCGCCGCCGCCGTGGGTGCGGACAATATTTCCATCACCACCGGCAAGGCCCTGCCCACCATGCCCCCGCCCGCGTGCCAGCAGATGCTCGAAGAGAATCTCAAACGCGTGCTCGATCATGCCCACCGGGTGAATGTCAATGTGGGCATCGAATGCGAGCCGGGACTGTTTGTGGAATATGCCACAGAACTGCACGCCCTGATCCAGCGGCTAGGCTCGCCGTTGCTGGGCGCGAATCTCGACTTGGGCCACTCCATCGTCATCGGCGAAGACATTCCCGCCACGCTGCAACTCTTGCGCGGCCGGATTTGGAATTGCCACATCGAAGATTTGCTGGGCCGGAAACATTATCACCTGATCCCCGGTCTGGGCACGGTGGATTGGCCCGCGCTGCAAACCGCCTTGCAGGCGATTGCCTACGACCGCTTCTGCACCGTGGAGTTGTACACCTATCCCGATGCTCCTGTACACGCCGCTCAGGCCAGCATCGCCTACTTGCGCCGGGTCTGGGGATAATTCACCATGACCACCGACCCCATCACCCATCCCAGAATTCTCGCCCTTGATACCACTGGCCGCGCCGGCAGCTTGCTGCTGGCCGAAGGGCCCCACGTGCGCATCGTGCACGCATTGGACCCCCAGCGTCGCCATGCTGTGGAACTCATGCCCGCGCTGGCGGAATTATGCCAACAGTTGGGCTGGACCCCCGGCAGTCTGCAACACATTTACATCGCCCAAGGCCCCGGCTCGTTCACCGGCCTGCGCATCGCTGTGGCCGTCGCCCGCGCGCTGCATCTGGCCACCGGCTGCAAATTGGTGGGGGTACCGAGTCTGGAAGTCATCGCCCATAATGCCCCCGCAGCAGCCCGGACTATCGCCGTCGCGCTGGATGCCAAACGCGGCCAAGTATTCGGGGCGGTATTTACCCGTAATGATGCCGGCGCTCTGACCATCAGCAAGCCACCGGCCTTGTACACCCCCGCAGAATTACTGGCCGACTTGCCCGCCCCGGTCTACGTGCTGGGCGAAGGTATAGACTATCACCGGCCCGCACTCCAAGCCGCCGGCATGGGCACCGCAACGATCATCGAAACCGACTCCGCCCTATGGCCAGGCCGGGCAGAGCTGGTCCATCAACTCGGTTGGCAGCGTGCCTGCCGGGGCGAGTGGACCGCCCCCGAAGCCCTGCTCCCCATCTACATCCGTCTGCCTGAAGCCGAAGAAGTCTGGCGAAAAAAACACGGCCTCGCGCTGTAATCTAGCTGCGCGATCTTACCCCTGTTTCGCTTCCAGTTCTTCCCACCGTTGATACAGCCGCGAAACTTCCCCCTGCGCGGCTTCCATTTTCTTGCAGACTTCCTGCAACTTGGTGTGATTCGTCAGCATTTCCGGCCCTTCCATGGCGTGATGCCATTTCTGCACTTCCGCTTCGGCCTGCATGATGCGGGCTTCCATGCCTTCCCATTCGCGCTGCTCGACAAAGTTGAGTTTCTTGGGTTTCGCCGTCTTCTCCGGCCCGGCCGTAGCCGTCACCGGTTTGGCTGGCGCGGGGGCCGTCGCCTTCATCGCTTCGGTCTGCTGTTCCAGCCAGCGTTCATACTGCGGATAATCCGCCAGCATCACATGCTGCCCGTTGCCATCCAGCCCGAGAATTTCCGTGGCCAGCCGGTCCAGCATATATCGGTCATGCGTCACCAGCACCAGCGCCCCGGGAAAATCCTGCAAACTGTCTTCCAGCACCTGCAGCGTGGGGATATCCAGATCATTGGTCGGTTCGTCCAGAATCAGAATATCCGCCGGCGACAGCATCAATTGCGCAATCAGCACGCGGGCCTGTTCTCCGCCGGAGAGATCACCCACGCAGCGTTCCAGTTGTTCCGTGCGGAACAAAAACCGCCGCGCCCAACTGGTGATGTGAATCTGCTGGTCGCGATACACGACCATATCACTGCCGGGCGCCAGCGCATTACGCAGCAGCAGATCGGGATTAAGCTGCTGGCGCTGCTGATCAAACAGCACAATGCGTAAATCCGGCGCCACCGCCCGCGTCCCGGCATCGGGGGCCAACTGGCCGGTGAGGATTTTCAGCAGCGTGGATTTCCCGCTGCCATTGGGCCCCAGCACCCCGAGTTTCTGGCCCGGCGACAAAATCAGATTGATATGCTGCAAAATCGTGCGCGGCGGCGTGCCAAACGCTTTGCCGATGCCGTGCAGGGTCAATAACTTACGTGTCTGGCGCTGCGTGGCGGAAAAATCAATCCCTGCCGTGCGCGCCTGCGCGTGCCGCGCCTTGCTGTCGGCCAGCGTGGCAATCAGTTCATGGGCGCTGTCAATCCGGGCCTTGGCCTTGGTCCGCCGGGCCTTGGGTCCGCGCTGCAACCACGCAATCTCCTGCGTGACTTTATTCTGCAGACTCTGCTGTTCTTTTTCCTGTGCAATCAGCACATCCGCCCGCCGCGCGATAAAGTCGGTATAGTCCCCCGGCACCGCCAGATAGCCCTCGGGATAGATGCGGTTGAACTCGATAATCTGATTGGCCACCTGATCCAGAAAATACCGGTCATGCGTGACCACCACATACGCAAAGCGCGCCGCGGGCAGATAATTTTCCAGCCATTCGATCCCCGCCAGATCCAGATGGTTGGTCGGTTCATCCAGCAGCAGCACATCGGGTTCCAGCAGGATTTCCCGCGCAATGGCCAACCGCTTGCGCCACCCGCCCGACAGTGTGGCTACGCTGACATGCGGATCGGTAAACCCGGTCCGGGACAGCAGTTTGGTAATTTTGACATGGCTATCCGCCGGATGCAGATCAGCCTGCTCCAACGCCTGGGCCAGTTCGGCATACGCCGTAGGCTGGGTAAAGTCGTCTTTCTGCGCCAGATACCCCACCCGCAACCCCCGGCGGGTTTCGATCCGCCCGGTATCCGAGGTTTCCCGCCCCGCCAGAATCTTGAGTAGCGTGGACTTCCCCGCCCCATTGGGCCCAAACAGCCCAATCCGCTGGCCTTCGTACAGACTCAGACTGATGCCCTTGAACAGGTTCTGCGGGCCATAGGTTTTGGCAATATCTTGGGCAGAGAGCAATAACGACATAAGACCACTTTCCGGCGAAACAGGCTAAAAAGCGTATTTTAGGGCATCACGGCCTTTTGTGCGCGGGGTGAAGGTCTTAATGCCGGAGGCATTACAGCTGGTAGCCGATGGTTGGAGCGCAGCGCAAACCACCGGTAAGGTACGGAAAATTCCCGCCATCCCGGCAGGGATGGCAGCAGGTCTATAAGGGGTTCATCAGTCATGAAGCGGATGGCATCTTTGCCCACAATCACTGGCCCGCTGCCGGGGTAAAGCTCTGGCTGGCCTGATTCAATACCGCTATCGCATCAGCGCGTTTCACGGATGTGAATTGGGTCAGGAAATAATCCAACGTCCGGCCATGGGCCAGATAATCAAACAGCGACTTCACCGGCACGCGTGTGCCTTCGAAGCAGGGCGTACCGCCTTGGATGCCCGGGTTAATGGTAATCGCTTTTAGCATACCCGACATTATAGTAAAGATAGCGGGGGGGTACCATCCAAAAATCCCAGAATGACTCCCCGGCTGGGCCTGAAATCACCTCAAGCGCCAAATTTATCCGATTTGACACCCGGCGCGGGGGTGGTAGGCTATTGCCCTGCCGATTTACACATTTTTTCAGGAGTTAGAATCATGGCAAAGGCGGTCAAGGTAGCAAAGCAAGTTAGAAAAGCAGTCAAGGTGACCAAAGCGGTCAAGCCGGTCAAGAAATCCAAGCCGACCGTCTATCTGGTGGCCAGTGGCGATTTGCGCCTGTCCGCCAATCAAAAGTGTCAGGCTGCCCAGCAGGAAATGGAAGCCAAAGTCATCAAGGCTCTGGAAGCCTCCGGCGCCAAGGTCAAACGCGCCCACCCCGTGGATGCGGGCAATGGCCACGGCTTTATTGATAGTCAGAAATTCGGCATGCAGGTCTTCCGCGACATCCCCGAAGATGCCCCGCTGGTGGTGGCCGAAGCCGTCTGGCAATATTCGCACCATCTGCTCCACGGCCTGTTCACCCACAAAGGTCCGATCCTGACCGTCGCCAACTGGTCCGGCCAGTGGCCGGGGCTGGTGGGCATGTTGAACCTCAACGGTTCCATGACCAAGGCCGGCATCAAATATAGTTCGCTCTGGTCGGAAACCCTCGAAGACGCCGAATTCCTCGGCCAACTCGCCGGCTGGCTCGCCACCGGCAAGGTCAAGCATGACCTCAGCCATCTCAAACCTCTGGCCAAAGCCAAGGCCAAGCTGCCCGCCGCCGCGCTGGCCGCCGGGGCCAAGTTCGCCGCCGCCTTCCGCAAGCACAAGGCCATCCTCGGCGTGTTCGACGAAGGCTGTATGGGCATGTACAACGCCATCATTCCCGATGAAATGATGCACACCACCGGCGTGTTCAAAGAACGCATGAGCCAGTCCACGCTCTATGCCAAGATGCGGACCGTCAGCGACGAAGACGCCCGCAAGGTCTTCCAGTGGTATCTGGATCAGGGCATGAAGTTCCAGTTTGGCACCGATGAAGCCACCGAATTGACCGAAGCCCAGGTGCTGCTGCAATGCAAGATGTATATCGCCGCCGTGCGTCTGGCCGATGAATTCGGCTGTGCGACCATCGGCATTCAATACCAGCAGGGCCTCAAAGACCTCGCCCCGGCCAGCGATCTGGTCGAAGGCACGCTCAACAACCGCGAACGTCCGCCCGTGTTCAGCGAGGACGGCCGCGAACTGTACAAGGGAGAAGCCCTGCCGCACTTCAACGAAGTGGACGAATGCGCGGGCCTCGACGGCCTGATCACCTATCACCTGTGGAAGAAACTCGGCTACGCCCCGGAAAACTCGCTGCATGATCTGCGCTGGGGCCGGCACTACGAAGGCCCCGGGCAATACGCCAACGGCAAGGAAGGCGTGAACGACTACATCTGGGTATTCGAAATCTCCGGCGCCATCCCCCCGGCCCACTTCATTGACGGCTGGAAGGGTGCCAGCTCGGAACGCCAGCCCGGCATGTATTTCCGCCTCGGCGGCGGCACGCTCAAGGGTATCTCCAAGCCCGGCTGGGTCGTCTGGAGCCGCGTCTATGTCGAATCCGGCAAGCTGAAAGTGGATCTGGGCACGGCGGAAGTCGTCTCCCTGCCGCTGGCCGAGACCCAGGACCGTTGGAATCTGACTACCAGCCAATGGCCGATCATGCACGCCATCACCCAGGGCGTCAGCCGCGACCAGATGATGGCCCAGCACAAGTCCAACCACATTCAGGTGGTCTACGTGCCCAGCCAGAAAGATGCCCTCAAGGGCCTGGCCGCCAAAGCCGGCGCCCTGGCCGAACTGGGCCTCGTAGTCAACATCTGCGGTGCGATCTAAACCAAACGCCCCATTACGGGCTGTTTTCAGGCAAAAACTCAGGCCCATCCGGTTTCCCGGATGGGCCTGATTTGTTGGATACGCCTCGTGTATGTGCTTGAAGGCGAGGTTTTACCTCTCACTTAGTTTTAGGCTCTTTGGGTTGGATTAATTTGTACTGGCCGTTGTTATCGGCGGCCAATTTTCGCAGCCGTTCATTGTACTTCGGGTCTTCTTTAATGAACGCGAGTGTATTGATGGTCACCTTCTTCTCTTTGTTCAATTCCTGAATTATTTCCAGGAATTGGAGCTCAAAAGCTCCGTCGGTCAGAAAATAGATCACTTCTGGTTTCATGGCGAAGGCTTTGTTGAATGTTTTAGTAATGGGTTCAATTACGTCGTCATTTAAACCTCCTGGATGCTTCAACTGTTTGAGTTTGTCTTGAAACTTGGCTTTGTTTTCTTGTGTTGCCTTTTGCAGGATTGCTGGGCCAAGTATGGTAACGTCTTCCGAATATAAAATAATCGCAAACGATTGATTGGACGCCAGCATATCCAACGAACGCAATGTTTCATCTCTGAGCAAATCAAAAATATCAATCATCGAACCCGAGTAATCAAGGATATATACGATCCGGGTTCCTTCACTCTCCACGCCAAAATAATTCAGTGGTGAAGATGCGCGGTGCCCCCGTGCATTGCCCAGAATCGGTTCCAGTGTGGTCTTCTCATTCTTCTGCCAGTTTTCCTGCTCACAAACCGTGCGTATCTCGCCGTATTTTTTCTTGGCTTTGGCGAAATCGTCCCCCAGTTCTGCCCGGCTGATTTTGTCGTACAAGATTGCGGCCCGGGCCCAGGCACATTGTTTGGTTTCTGGCGTGGCTTTCGCGCCATATTCCATCCACGCATCGGCGCAAGCTAAATAGGGGCGTAAGCTATTGGCAGGCACCGGCGGAAAAGAGAAAATGTCGGTATTGATGGGTTCGTTAGATTGTGGGTATGAGGCCTTGCTCTGGACTTCAGCAGCGCGCTCGATTTCGGCCAATTTGGACAGTTGGGCATCACCGGATTTGGCCATGTATGGGACGGCCAGTTCCACGCTACCGAATTGGTATAGGTAATACTGTGCCATAGCATAGTTGGCACGGGGATTGTCCGGTTCACTTTTAAGGGTTGTACGAGCTTGTTCTGTGGCTTGCCAGACTTTCAAGCCCTCCCGAGCTTTCGGCAAATTTTTTGCCAGATAACTGTTGAGGATTTCATCCTTAAACTGGCCTTTCAGTTTTTCCAACAGGTCAGCTTGGTGAGCGACAATGTCAAAATTGCCCACAGTCCAGGCCTGATATAGCAGGCCGTAATTCAGCCAGCCCACAAAAATAAGCTCGTTGTCCAAGGTGGATTGGTTTTGGATTTTCTGAGAAAACGTGGTCAGGAGTACTGAGGGCGGTGTTGAAAATTTGGTGGTTATGGAAAGCAATTGCTTGCAGGCACGATCATAGTTACCGCCCCTGACGAATTGGTGTGACGACTCAAAAAAAGATGCATAATATTGGGCTGCGGTAGTTTCCCCCGCCAAAGCTTGTTTACTTAATTCTTCGGCAACGCGCAAAATTTCTATCGGGTTGGCTTTGTTTAGTTTTGTCGTGTAACGTTCCCGGAGGTCTTTAAATGCTTGGTTGGTATCTGCGGCATCGGGCAAAGCCCGTCGGTTATAGACGGGCATCACTTCACGGGTGTTCAAATTACTCAGCAAACGGTCGAGGGCGATCCGAATGGGTTGATATCTGTTCGTCAGCACACTCGCGGGCATGGTTAGCGGGCTACTGGTGGGCTGTTTGGTGTCCGTATTTACCGCATCCACGTTTAGGAGCAATCCTGACGCCACCAACCCTAAAATTCCCGATAATAGCCACTTTTTCATAGATTCCCCTAATTACACATCCCCAAGATAAGCGGTCATGTAGGAATCCGCAAGTTTTCGAGAATTCCACCATTTTTTGGGCCTAAAACATGCCTTCCCCATCACCCTAACAACCCGCATAAGGGCCGGTGGGGCAATTCCTGATAAGTTGGTCCAACTAGGCTACTTAACACTAGCCGAGACCGGGACTTGGGGTTACACTAGCGAAACCTTAAATGGAGCATGATGCAGTGCAGCATAAAGTTTTGCATACACGGTGGTCTGGGCAGTTGGTCCCTCATAACCTCCCGCGGGCGTGGCTCTTGGCCGCGGCCGTCATGGCGGGGGTGAGTCTGACGCCGGGGCTGGTCCCCGTGGCCGGGGCGCAGGCCCTGCCGGGCGCGGCCCCATCGCTGGCGGAACCACTGCAAGGCCGCGTGATTGCGCGCCTCGAAGTGGTGGGCAACAAACGCACCGATGCCGCCCTGATCCTCAGTCAGGTCCGCACCACCGCCGGGGCCCGCTACAGCCGGGCGGAAGTGGATGTGGACGTCCGCACCATCGCGGCGCTGGAACGGTTTGTCTCGGTCCGGGCCGATGTGGTGGAAACGCCCGATGGGCGCGTGATTATCCGCTTTGTGGTGGAGGAACGCGCCTTGGTCGCGGCCATCCAATTCGCCGGCAATCAGGTGAAAAATGACGAGCAAATCCGCGAATTGCTGACCACCCGCCTCAACGGCCCGGTGGACCCCTTCAGCATCCAGACCGATATCAAAGCGATCGAAGAAATGTACCGCAAAGACGCCTACTGGTGGGTACGCGTGCAGTTCGATGAAAAACTGCTCAAAGATCAGGGCATCGTCAAATACAATATTCTCGAAGGCCCGCGCTCGCGCATTCGCGGCGTGCGCTATGAAGGCACGTCGCTGGACGAATGGTACATCTGGTTCAAGGCCAAAGTCCGCTCGTATACCTGGATTCTCCGCCCCGGGGCCCTCAGCCAGCAGGACCTCGACGACGATGTGTCCACGATCATGGAATTGCATCGTGACAAGGGGTACTTGGACGCGAAGGTGGCCTATTATCTCGACTTCAAGGATGACAAATCCAAAGTCACCGTCTATTTCTCCGTGCAGGAAGGCCCGGAGTACAAGGTCCGCAATATCAATATCACCGGGAACAAAGTTTACACCCGCGATGAGCTGATGGGCGACACCAAAATGGTCCCCGGCGTGGTGGCCCGCAAAGATGTGATGGACGCCCTGCGCAAACGCATGGCGGATGCCTACGGCAGCGAAGGTTACATTTATTCGCGTGTGGAAGTGGTCACCAGCTACACCGATGAACCGGGGCTGGTGGATGTCACCTACAAGATTGAAGAGGGCGAGAGCTATCAGGTCGGCCAGGTCATCGTCCGCGGCAATGCCAACACCCAGGACAAGGTTGTCCGCCGGCAGATTCGCGTCTATCCCGACCAGTCCTATGACATGGTCAAGGTGAAAAAGTCCATTGACCGCCTGAAAGCCACCCGGCTGTTCTCGGATGTGAAAGTCACCCCGGTGGGCAATGAACCCGGCGTCCGCGATGTGCAGGTGGAAGTGGAAGAAGGCCAGACCGGCAAGTTCCTGATCGGGGCGGGCATCAGCAGCAACAGCGGTCTGGTGGGCCAGATCAGTCTGGAACAGCAGAATTTCGATATTTCCAACGGGCCGCGTTCGCCGGGCGAATTTTTCCGCGGCCAAGCCTTCAAAGGTGCCGGCCAATTCATGCGGATCCTGCTCGAGCCGGGCACGGATTTCCAGCGTTATCGTCTGACCTTTGAAGAGCCGTATCTATTCGACACCATCTACAGTTTCGGCAATGACTTGTATTACTTCGTGCGTTCGCGCGAAAGCCACAACGAACAGCGTATCGGCGATGTGGCCACCTTTGGCCGGCGCTTCGGCGATATCTGGTCGGTTTCGCTGGCGTTCCGCGCCGAACAGGTCACGATCAAGAGTGTGGAAGTCGGCGCCGCCCCCGAGATTATTGCCGGCGAGGGCGATCATGCCTTTATCACCGTCAAACCCGGCGTCAGCCGCGATGACACCGATAGCCGCACCTTCCCCACGGACGGCACCCGCAGCAGTCTGTCGCTGGAAAACTATCTGGGCGATCTGGCCATGGGCAAATTGGTGGCCCGGTTTGACTGGTACTATCCGGTTTACAGTGATCTGTTTGACCGGCGGACGGTGTTATCGGTTCGCAACGAAGTCGGCGTGGTCGCTTACGGCGAATCGGCATTCTACGAACGCTTCTATCTGGGCGGTATGGGCTCGTTGCGCGGCTTCAAGTTCCGCGGCATTTCGCCCCGGGCGGGTGCCAACGCCGACCCGGTTGGTGGCGACTTCTCGTGGGTGACCACGGTGGAATTGAACTTCCCGATCTTCCAGGATGCCCTGCGCGGCGTGGTCTTCACCGATGTCGGTACGGTGTCCAAGGACATCGGCATTGATACCATCCGGATGGATGCAGGCGTTGGGTTCCGCTTTACCCTGCCGCTGCTGGGTTCGATTCCCATCGCCATTGACTTTGCCATACCCCTGGCCAAAGATCCGGGTGACAAGACGCAATTCCTGAGTTTCTCCTTGGGTGGTGCGTTCTAAGCGATATAATGGTCCGGCTGATGATCTTTATTTGGTTTTTTTCGAGGATTGGCACATGACAAAGAATTGGATGCGGGTGGGCGTGATGACCTTGTTGGCCTTGGGAGTCACCGTGGGCGGCTTGCTGCTGCAGGGGCAAACCACCCCGCCGCCAGCCCCGCGAGCGCTGGCCGTGATCAACATTGTCACGGTCTTCAGCCGCTTGAACAGCAAGCAGGCCGGGGACCGCGAGATCGAGGCCCTGGGCCGCAAGCTCAAGGATGAGCAGTCCGCCAAGGAAAAATCCCTCGACGAAATGAAGAAGGAAATGGACCAGTACAAGGAAAACTCCAAGGAATACAACGACCTGTCCGAGCGGATTCTCAAGGGCGTGATGGAACTGCAGGGCTTCATGAAGTACCGCGATGAAAAGGTGCTCATGGAACAACGGCTGCGGACCATGAGCATCTACAAGCAGATGAACGAAGCCATCGAAAAGTACAGCCGCGAAAATGGCGTGGCTCTGGTGCTGGTGGTGGATGATCCCTCGCTGGGCGAATCCCGCTCGCAGATGGAAATGATGCAGCGCGTGGCCATGCGTAAAGTCATGTACGCCCACGAATCGCTGGATATCACCAAACTCATTATCGAACGCATGAACGCGGAATTCCGGCCCAACTGAACGGACCCGAAGCCGTAACACGATGTCCCAGCGCGGGCGGCCTGACAGCCGCCCGTTTGCTTAGGTACCCAAGGAGCCCAACTCATGGCCACGATCAAAGAATTCACCGCCGCGCAAGCGGCCACCTGGTGCGGGGGAACGCTGGAAGGTGACGCCACGCAGGTCCTCAGCGGGATTGATTTCCTGGATCTGGCCAGCCCCACACAACTGACCTTTGCCAGCAAGGATATTTACGCCCTGCATGTGGCGGAAAGTGCCGCCGCCGGTGTCCTCTGTCAGCGCGGGCTTAAACTGGCCAAGCGCCCGGACCAACTGGTGATCTGGGTGGAGAACGCTGATCTGGCGGTTGTGGCGATACTGGAACAAATCGCCCCAGCCCTGCCGCTGCCAGCGCTGGGCGTGCATGCCAGCGCGGTGATCGAACCCGGTGCGCAGCTTGGTGCCGATGTCCGCATCGGGGCGCAGGTCGTGGTCCAGGCCGGCGCTGTGCTCGGCGACCGCGTGGTGCTGATGCCCGGTTGTTTTATCGGCGCGGAATCCCACATCGGTGCCGATACGGTATTGTGGCCCCACGTCACCGTGCGCGAACGCTGCACAGTGGGGCAGCGCTGTATCCTGCATCCCGGCGTGGTCATCGGGGCTGATGGCTTTGGCTATCGCTTCCATCAGGGCCGCCATGTGAAAGTGCCCCATGTGGGCACGGTGGAAATCGGCGACGATTGCGAACTGGGCGCCAACACCTGCGTGGATCGCGGCAAGTTTGCCAAAACGGTGATCGGCCATGGCAGTAAGATGGATAACCTGGTGCAGGTGGGGCACAACGTGCGCCTCGGCCAGCATGCCATTCTGGTCAGCCACGCCTGCATCGGCGGCTCGACCCAGGTGGGCGATTATCTGGTCATGGGTGGCGGCGCCGTGTTGACTGACCATATCAAAGTCGGCAAGGGCGTGCAGGTCGCCGGTATGGCCGGTGTGACAGAAGATTTTGCCGATGGCCAGCGCATCTGTGGCATCCCCGCCCGGCCCATGCGCAACTATTTGCACAGCTACAAGTACTATCTGCAATTGCCCGAGACCGTCAAACAGGTGCGTGACTTAACCCAGCAACTGGCCGATTTGCAGGCCCGGTTGGCGCAATTGGAAAGCCGACAACCCTGAGCCACTCACTCGCCGGTGGGGGCGTAGTCCTCGCCCTCCGTTTCCTGCGTTGGCTCCTCGGCCGGGGGCAGGGCCAGATACGCGCCCGCGCCAATCACAAAGCAGAATAGCGCAAAGAGCGCATTCCAGAAATGCACCGTACACGCCGCAATCCCCAGCCCGGCCAGCGCAATGAGCCAACTCTTGCGGGCATTATCATCATGATAACTGCGGAACGTGCGGTGTCCGGCTTTCATGGTCAGCAGCAGCAGCCCGAGCACCAGAAACGCAAATGACGGTACCCCATACCGCACCGTCGTGGCCAGCCAGAAATTATCCATGCTGCTGCTCATCCACTCAGGGCGCTGCCATTCCCCCAATCCGATACCGAAGACCGGATTGCGATACACTTCTTCGCTGCCATAATCAAAAATCCGCAGCCGGTTGTAGGCCGTATTGGCGTCAAAGGCCGCAAAGGACAGGAACACCTTGACCGGCGATCGGCTGGAAAACATCGAAGTCACCATCACCACGCTGATAATAATACCCAGCAGAATCAGCCACCGCCGCCCAATGCTGCGGGTGATATAATCCCAGCCCATCAGCGCGAACATGATCAGCGCCGCCACGATGGCCCCGGACGACACCGACAGGAATACGCCGAAAAACAACAGCCCCATCCGGAAGAAATCGCGGATTTGCCAGTCTTTGGTGTTATTGAGTGAATAGCACGTCAGCCCCAGCGCCGACGCCCCGAAGATGCCGTACAAAATCGGATGATCAAACGTGCCATACGCCCGATACAGGCCCATCCGCGGGTCCATCGGGGTCAGCGCCTCGCCGCCCATAATGGCGCGCGCGGTTTCGCGGATGAAATGGTTGTTGGTCAGTGCCTCAAACAGCGTATACGGGATCAGGCACACAACCATAATCATCATCATCCGGACCACTGCCCGGAAATCGGCGGTACTGCGGATATAGCATCGGGCCAGAAAATAGGAACCCACCGCTTCAATGACATAGATGCCCCCCGACTTCATGCCATCACCAAAGCCCGCGAACTTCACCAGCGCCGCACACGCCCACAAACTATGCAGCAGCATCATCCAGTCGGCCTTGCTGAATTTCACCTCGCCGCTGATGAATTTCATGATGCACGGCAGCAACCAGAGGATCAGCACTACACGGTAGCCGGATAACCGGAAATCACCCAGCTTGACCGAGGCTTCCGGCGGTAACGCCAACCCCAGAATAAATAGTAGTATCGGCCATGATATTTTGGCTCGGGGTGGCTCAAATTCTGCGACTAATAGCGGTTCTTCGCTCATCGTACCCCTCCGCCTCAGGCCGTCCGGGTGGGGTCCGCTGGCAGCGGGGTTTGGGGTTCGGGAGTGTTCAAACGCCGGGCTTTGATGCGCTTGTAGGTGCCATAGAGTGATTGCAGTTTTTCCCGCACGGACAGATGCCGCCACCAGGCCCGGCCCAGTTGCGTGCCCGTGGTATCAGGCGTCAATCCCACCATCCGGCGCCACACCCATAACCGCCCCCAGCTCGCGGCCCGCGTTTGCAATAAATGTTCCTGGGCTTTGACCAGTGAATCGGGCGCGACTTGCTCCAGCGTCAGATACCCCGCCGCGCGCGCCGCTTGCAACATTTCCCGCCCGCGCTGCGTACGCACCAGAAACAGCGACCGCCCCGGATCACCCACTTCGGTGGGCCGATACCACGGATCGCCCACGCTGATATCGGCATATTCACCCGTATGATCGGTACAGATACGGCACGCCCATTGCCGGTGTTTCTGCAAAATCTTGCCCCAGCCGTCGGCATAACTCGTAGCCCCCAGCACCTTGCCCTCGGCATCCAGTGCCGTCATCTCGCCCGGCCAGCCGTGGCCGCGATAACGCAATTCCTTCACCGTGGCAATATCCTTGATCCCCAGCGCATCAAGCAGCGCACGCGTCCCGGCAAACGAAGGCGTCCCCGCGCAGAACATCGTCATGGTCAGCCCAAGATTCTTGCGCAATGCCGCATCGTTCTGGGCCACCAGATGGGCCGCACGAATATCGCAGGGTTTGCCGATGAAGACGCACGGCCGGTCTGCCTGGGCAATATGCCCCAGCCCATCACACGGACTCGCCGGCGCATACCGCGAACCCGAACCCGCGATCAACCCCGCGCGGTCACGGCTGAAAACCGTTTGATTCAGTAGCGGCACCTCTGCCCGCGCCTGCACATGCACCGCCCCGGCAAAGTTGCGCTGTTCCAGAGCATACGTGGCCAGCGCTGTGATCCCGCCCCCCGAACTGCCCCGGAACCGCATGGTGGTATCGTTAGCATAACCTTCCCACACTTCCAGAATCGGCCCCCAATCCGCAAATAAATCAGCCTGCATCTCCGCGCTCAATGTGGCCGTGCGGGCCTGCTGGTAACCGGGGCATATCTTCGCAGCCTCAGTCAACACCGCCACCGGAACCCGCTCGGTCACCGGCCGCCGACACGCCGTGGCGGTATCCTGCATGGTAATCTGATTGCCCGAGACATAACTGCACGCCCCACACCCGGTACACAGGTGGCCGGCGGAGATGGTGGCAATATTCACCGCAGTGTCGGTCATACTCAACACCTTTACGGAGTCGTAGCGCTGCCGGAGCTTTTGCTGCCGGGACGTCTGATGCGGTTAAGTATGCGCCAACCCGGTTGCAGCGCCAAGACCGCAGTAAAGAAAAGCAGCGCCAGGACCGCCGATTTTTGCCAGAGTTCGGTCTGGTACGGCCATAGCCCCAAACCCAGCAACCCCGCCAGCACCGGCAGCAGCGGGGCATACGTCTTGCCCAGTGCCAAATGATGCCGCCGATACAATAGCCATCCACCTGCCAGATACGCCAGAATTTCGCCACTCACCCCCGCCCACAGAATGGCCTCCACGCCGCCTCCCTGATGGGCAATGATAAAGGCCGCCACGACGCCCAGCAGCCGGATCCCGTTCACTTTCATCGGATTGGTGGTATCGCCCAACGCCACCGCCGTGACGCTCAACCCTTCCCGCAACATCCGCAGTGCCTGCACCGATCCCATCGCCAGCAATACCCCTGCCGGCAGGATGAACGCTTTACCGTACAGCAAGTGAATAATGGGTATGCCTAAAAACGTCACACCCCCGGCCAGCCCCAGCGCTGCCACCGACAACACCCACAACACCTGCCGTTGCTGGTGTGCAAACGCAAAGCGGTCGTGCTGATGCCGGGCCAGCGTGGGCAACGCCCAGGTGGATACCACCTTGGCCAGCATAAACGTCGGCACCAGCGTCAGGGTTAACGCCACTGTGAAACGTCCCAAATCCTCGGGCAGCATGGTAATCCCCACCACCACGCGATCACCCTGAATGGCCAGATACATCAGCACGCCATTAAGCATCAGCGGCCAGCCAAAATGCCAGAACCGCAGCGCCTGCTCACGCTTCCAGCCAAACCGATAACGCCCTTTGCCCAATATATGCGACAAGATCAGCGTGCCGCCTGCTTGGATCACCAGCATAATGACCCCGGCCCAGATACTCGCCCACAGCCACAGCGTCACCGCCACCGCAACCGTGGCAATGATCCCCGCGCCCAATTCCACCATGACCATCGCGCCAAAAGCCATACTGCGTTGTCGTTGGCGAATTTCCAGATGGGCAAACCCCTTGAGCATCGGTACCGGCGCGATAGCGATAAAGGCCCAGACATAGGGACTCGCATCCATCAACCACGCCGCCACTGGCCCCAGCGCAATAATCAACCCTCCGGCCAGCAGGCCACGCAGGGCTTGAATACTATGGGCCGTGGGCAACAAGTCTTCATGGTTATCATCGGTTTGGATCAGCAGCCGTTCCACCGCGACATCACTGATCATCTCCAGCAGGGTCAACACTAGCGCAATGGCCGAGACCACCCCCATACTCGCCGGCCCCAACATGCGGGCCAACAGGATATTGCGCCCCATGGCCAGTCCCTGCAATAGGCCTTGTTGGCCCAGGAGCATGACCGCAGAGCGTAGGCGGGCCCGTGCTTCCGGAGACATAAATTACCTCGTGGCTGCGTGGATGAGTGTGTGGACAATCTGTTCCATTTGTGCGTTCCAGCGATCCAACACACCTGGTAGGCTTAATTGTAACTGTTGTTGCACTTCCCCGCGGTGTAAATAATGTTGTACCAGCCGTTGCGGCATTTCGCCTGCATCCGGGCTGCGCAGTTCCAGACAGCTCTCACCCACCGCACAGGTGTCAAAGACCCCCCGGGTTTTGATGCTATACGCCATCGCGGCGGTGGGCACCAGCGTGGACAAACCCGCAATCGTGGCATGCATCCGGGCGCCGCAGAACCAATCGCACTGGCTGATCAGCCATTTCACCTCGCCGGGATGGGCAAAACTGGGTGCCAGGGTCACCCGGGCCCGCAGGTGCTCCGGCAACCGCTGCCAAGCCAGATAGCACGCATGGCCATCCGACTCAAAATGCCCCGCCGGCGCCATAACATGTTGGACCAGTACAATCCGCCCGGTTGTCCCCGCCAGCAGCGCCCGCAGGGTTTGATCAATCAACGTCGGGTAATCCATGTGCAGGCCAAACTGGGCCTGCGCCTGCTGGGGCTGGTGATACAACAGACCGCTGATATTTACCCCCAGCAACGGCAGCACCTCACGCTGCCCCAGCCAGCTTTGTAACGGTTCGGGCAACGCCTCAACCGGCGCAATCGGCGGCAGGGCAAAGGCCATATCCACGCCCAGCAGATATTTCTTCGGATCGAACGTGCCCCCCAGTAATTCGCGAATCCGGTCATAACTCTGCGCGTCCCGGGCAATCGCCAAACGCGCCCCGCGCAAAATCGTCGCGGCCTGCTCCCGACTTTCCGGCTGACTGAACGGGCCATACGTTTGGGGCAGCAGGATCAGGGGATGATGATTTTCCAGTGCGATCTTTTTGGGCAGACAGACGGTTTGAAAACGACTGGGACCATACAGATCGGTAAAGCTATCACCACCGCTGATATCCAGTAGTGCGCGGCTTTGCAGGATGGCTCGTGCGGTCGGGTTCCACAGCCCGCCAAACCGCGCGGCCAGACGAATCTGCCGCAGATTATTGCTGCGATACCACGCCCGCCCGTTGACCGCACCCACCGCAGTATAGGCGGTTGGAGTGGCCCCGATGCGCAATTGCGCCGGACGCGCCCCCGGCCCGTGGTCGCAAATCGCCAACCGGTTCAGTTGGTGCTGGCCCAAGCCGTACGCCGTGGCATAACACAAGGCGGATACACCCATATTGCCTGTATCCGGACTCATTCCCGCCAGGCAGCCATCGAAGATAGAGGGGTTGTGGTTCATACCGGTATTGGATTGCAACGTTTGTGCCACTTGGCGATTCACCCCGTAATCGGCCCAGAACCCACCCGAATTGTAGACAAATTGATAGGAAATACCGCGGCCCCATCCAAACTGTCTCAATCTGAGAGGAAAAACGGCTATTTCCATCCTGCTGCGGGCAGGTTAAATATAAAACCAATTTATTGGTCGGAATTTTCTTTTCGGTATCTGGGTTGCTATAGGTATTATGACTCTTGCTCTGGAGGTTTAACATGACCGAGGTAAACCCATCCATCCCGACCATGATTCTGCCCGAGACAATATTTCAAAAATTATGGTATTTGAGCCAGCGTCTGCTGGCGCTATTGGTGTTGCTGGCCTTGGTCCCGCTGTTTATCGTCTTATATGTTGCGGTTAAGCTGACCAGCCCCGGACCGTTTCTTTACCGTCAGGTTCGCCCCGGTCTGGGGGGGCGACTGTTCAAAGTGATCAAAATTCGCAGCATGACGGTGGGGGCCGACAAGGATAAATCCCTGGCCATCGCCACCAATATCAACAATCCCCAAATCACCAAAATTGGCCGCAAACTGCGCGATCTGAAATTGGATGAATTACCCCAACTCTGGAATGTGGTCATGGGGGATATGGCCCTGGTCGGACCCCGCCCGATCGCCCCGGCCTTGCACGACAAGCTGTGTCAGGATATTTCCCATTTCAACATGCGTTTGAGTGTGCGCCCGGGACTGACCAACATCGGCCAGGTCAGTTTGTGGGATAATCGTCCCGGCGAGGATGTGGTAGAAGACTGGCGCGAACGCTTCGAGGGCGAATGGCTCTACCTGCAACATCGCAGCGTGATTCACGATGTGATCTTGTTGGCCATGACCGTGGTCTTTATGCTGCGTAAGGCCCTGCGGCGCGGGAAAAAATCGTCCGTGGCCCCGGTGTCCACTACCCCCAAGAACGTGGTGGTCGCCTTGGTTGGCGCCTTCTTGGCGGCGTTACTCGGTTAAAAGTGGCTAACTCGGCTCAGGGGCGGGAATTTGACCACCACCCAGCGCCCCGGCATCGCCGTGCCGGGCCTGACGACGGTACCCATTGGGGGCATACCCGGTGTGCCGTTGCACGCTCAGGGTCATAATTCGCGGGCTGGTATAACCCGCCGCCTGGCTGATCATGGCGACATCCCAATTCGTTTCCAGCAATAAGTCCAACGCCACCTGCCGCCGATACATGGCCAGCACGCGGGCAGGGCTATCATTCAATACCTCACGGAAATGGCGCTCCAGCGTCCGCCGGGGCAGTTGCAGCGCCTTGGCGATATCCGTCGCGTTGATTTGTTCCCGCAGATGGCCCCGGATAAAGGTGATGGCGGCTTTAATTAACTGGTCGCGATAAATAACAAATTCCGTGCTGTCGCGTACCTCCACGCTCAGGGGGGGTAAGCGCAACAAGGGCTGGGGGGTCTGCCCCGACAATAACTGGTCCAGCATCTGCCCGGCCTCCCAACCGATCCGGTCAAACGGCTGGTTGATGCTGGTAATCGAAACCTGCGGCGTTTCGCATTTGACGATATCATTATCCACACCGATCAGGGCAATACTGGCGGGGATTTCAATGCCAAACATCACAGCGGTTCGGACCACCTGCACCGCCATGTCGTCGTTGCAGGCAAATACCGCGCAGGGGGTCGGTAGGCTGGCCAGCCACCGGGCCAGTTCCTGCTGCCAACCCGTAATGTTGGGGGTGGCCGTGGCGGTTATGGCGGGGGTGTATTGAAATACCTGCGCGGTATATCCGGCCTCGGCCAACCGCTGCATATATCCTGTGCCCCGGCCTTCGGAAAACCCCCGGGGACTGCGATCCGGCAACGCGCCCACAAAGGCAAACTCACGATACCCCAACTGCAGAAATTTCTCCGCAGCCATCTGGCCGGTGGCTTCGTCATCAATCACCACACTGGGTACCGGTGGGGGGGTGATCCGCGACGAATAGTTGATGACGTTGGGACTGTGCTGGCGCAGTTGCCGGCCTAATTCCGGATTGTTGATCGGGGCAATCATGCCATCAAACGTCAGGAAATTGGGCGTCCTCAGATCCTCAATGGCTCCCGGCTTATTGATCACCGTCACCAACTGCCAGTTGGTTTGCAGGCGGATGTACCGGCGCAAACCTTTCAGCACGCCCTGACCGATGATGGCGCTGGGATCAAAGACCAACGCCAC
>JBAXGE010000008.1:0-33780 GCA_037139555.1 Phycisphaerae bacterium | reverse complement strand
CTGGTTGACGCCCTCGGTTCGCTGGATGATGCCATTGCCCAAGCCAAACAGCGGGCTGGACTTAGCCGTGCCACCCTGATTACCTACAAACGCACCGGTGCGGTTGCCGGCTCGGTGTATGCCCAGACTCCGGCCAATCCTGCCTTAAGTCTGGTCAATATCAACATTGATACTGCCGCGCTGGCTCTGCCATCCGTTCACCCGCAATTTTTATACCTATGGACCGGCCAATAAGCCTGTTGAATCGGAGTGTCTATGCCACCGCGTAAAAAATCTACTGAAGCCCTGACCTATAAAACCGCCGGCGTGGATATTGATGCCGGGGATGCTATGGTGGATCAGATCAAACACATGTGCGCCCGCACCTACGGCCCACGCGTACTGGGACGTTACGGTGGTTTTGCTGGCATGTTGCGTTTGGACAATGATAAATTGTTTGGCCGTGGCTACAAGGAACCCGTCTTGATCGCCTGCACTGATGGCGTCGGCAGTAAGATCAAAATCGCTGCTCAAATGAAAAAATATGACACGGTAGGCATCGATCTCGTGGCGATGAGCGTCAACGACCTCATCTGTAACGGGGGCGAACCGCTGCTGTTTTTGGATTACATCGCCCTGAACAAGCTCGATCCATCCATTACCGCCCAAATGGTCAAGGGTGTGTCGGATGGCTGCGTGGAAGCCGGCTGCGCATTGCTCGGTGGTGAAACCGCCGAAATGCCATCGGTCTACGCTGCCGGTGAGTTTGATATGGCGGGATTCGCCGTGGGTGTGGTGGATCGCAAGGAAATTATTGACGGGTCGGATATCAAGGTCGGTGATAGCGTAATCGGTCTGTCCAGTTCGGGCATCCACTCGAATGGTTACGCGTTGGTCCGCAAGATTTGTTTTGATAAACTCAAGCTGGACCCCGCCACCCACATCCCGGAATTTGGTTGTACCCTGGGCGAAGAACTCTTGCGTCCCACCCGCATCTACGTCAAATCCATCACCAGCCTGCTGGCTAAATATCGGGTTAAAAAGGTCGTCAAGGGCCTGACCCACATCACCGGAAGTGGCTTGCCCGGCAATCTGCCCCGTGCTCTGGAAGAGGGCTTGAATATCCGTGCTGACCGCGAGGCTTGGCCGATCCTGCCGATTTTCCAATGGTTGCAGAAAAACGGCCCGGTGGATGTGGATGAAATGTTCAATGTTTTCAATATGGGCATTGGTTTTTCACTCATCGTCCGCCCCAGCTTTACCAAACATGTAATGAGCCACCTGCGTGCCTCCGGTGAAAAGCCCTACTTCCTGGGCAAAGTGGTCAAAGGTCGTGGTGAAGCCAAAGTGGTGTGGTCGTAACCCGCCCATCAGACCGATGGTGGTGACTGGGGGCGTTCGTACCAGCCGTAATATTTATCGGCCGGGTATTTGGCCACATTGCGCCGCATCTTATCGGCCACGGCCCGGGCGATATCAATATCCATGACATTGGCCATGGAAAACAAATACATCAGCACATCCGCCATTTCTTCCTGCACCGCCTGGCGGAAGGTCGGATCTTCTTTACAACGTCGGGCAGTCTCTTCCGGGGTCAACCACTGGAACAGTTCCAATAGCTCCGCTGCTTCAATGCTGACACTGGCGGCAAGATTTTTTGGTTGATGGAATTTATCCCAGGCCCGCTGGGTGACAAACTGCCGCATCAGATCGCGCAGTTGGGCCAGCGTGGTATGGTCATCATGAGATTGAACCTGCTCTGGATTCGTATCGGCCACGACTATCCGCCCAATTTGAGATTGACGCCTTCTTCTTTCCATTTACGCAGCAGGAAGGTGAGTTCCTTCATTGTACTTTGCAACGAGGTGCTGACATCAACCAAGGACTCATAGAGCCGCGGGTCATTGATCAGCTTGCCTGTGGTTCCCTTGCCCGCCACCACCGCATTCATGGTCTTGTTCAAGTTCTCCAGCACCGACACCAATTGCTCGCTGACCACGAGTATTTGTTTTTGGGTGGTACTAAGTGTGCCGGATGCCTGGGTCGCAGCCGATCCGAACTGCTCAACCGTGGTGTCTACCTTGGCCAAACTGCCCCGGGCACTGACCAGCAGGGTACGCAAATCTGCTGAAGCCGCACTGAGATTGCCGATTAAATCGCGGGTTTGTTGCTGTACGATCGGGTCCGACAGAATCTTTTCCAATCCGGCTACACTCCGGTCCAAACGCTGGACCAGCGTGCTGATATTGGCCACTGGGCCACCATTGCCCTGCGTCAACGCCTGATCCGCCTGTTCGGGGGATACCGGCTTTAGCAGCACATGCAAATCATCGGCGACGAAGGCGAGTTTCTCGCTGAGTTTGGTCATGGTAACTTTGAGCTCGCGCACATCATCCAATACCGATTGCGGTATAAAACCACTATCCACCGGCTTGGAAGGCAATACGGCCGACCCATTGGTGGGGAGGAAACCTTCCGTAGGTGTGGGGGGGAGTACCACACTCAGATACGATGACCCCAGCGTCTGTTTGCCAATTACGATATAGGAACCCGTCGGAATTTTCACATCCGATTGAATCGCCAGCACGATATTCACGCCCCGCATATCCGGAGTCAGTTCCACCTTGGAGATATAACCCACGTTCAAACCATTGAAATCTACCTTTCCCCCGGAGGTAAGACCTCCCGCAGAGCCCGTGGTGACTTTGACTTCATAGGGGGGGGAGGTCACTGAATTAACTTTACCCAGAATCAAGCTGCCGATGACGGCCACCACAATCGTGGCCAACAGCGTAAAGCCAACAAGAATATTGCGTACCCGTTCCGAAAGCATAAAAATCCTGACTTGGTCTAAATTTCTTCTGCCAATGATTTCTCAAACTGTATTAGTATATCACTGCGCATCGAGTCCCAGCGTGTACCTACGATGTCATAGCCTGCCAGCAGGCCCAAATGTAACATCGGCCGATGGCGATTCAGGGTTTCGATCCGGGAGAACTCATAACCATGCCCCTTGGACCAGGCGGCCTGTGACTCCAAGAGCTGCCGACCGATGCCCTTACGGCGAAAATCCGGCAAGACTCCGGTAAGCCAGTTATAGAACACAAACGGCTTGAGTTCAAAGCCAATGGTGAATCCTACCGGACGCCCATCCAATGCTGCCAGCATGACCAAAACATTGTACCGCCCCTGAAAACGCCGACGAAAATAGTCTTCTTTTTCCGTCGGGCGAAATACCTGATTGTATAAATCCACAATCATGGGCAACTGTTGTTCGGTGATGATGGATATTTCTGCTTGTGCCATAGACCTACCTTTACCTTAGTTCACGCAGGATTATATCACCGAAATCACCGGCTGTGGGCTAGGGTTATGCGGTTTTCTTACGGCCCCATAATAACCCGCCCGATTCATGCCGGAACTGAACCTCTACCTCAAAACCCGCTTTTGTTAGCTGATTGCAGCACCAGGCTTCGGGCTCTGCCGGCGCGTTGGTGGTGTGATGCCATTTCATAACGATATAACGGATGGGGATCGTGCTGAAATGCGGGTCGGCCAAAATATCGTACTCTGATCCTTTGACGTCCATTTTCAGAATCCCCACCGTTCGCTGCCCCAGAATATCCCGCCAATTAACCGTTTCAATATCGGTCCCGGAATCTGGTTTGCTCTGGGTAACAATCCCATCTGAGGTTAAATAGCACGTTTTTCCCTGAATCGAGGCCGCTTTGGCATGAAACTCGATCAGGCCCTCCAGCATATTCTTCTCAATTTGCCAGCGGGCCAAGCGCGCGCGTTGGGGATGCGGCTCGAAGGCCAATATCTGATTTTCTGGCCAGTTCAGACTCCAATAGAGCAGGCTATAACCACTTTTAGCCCCCATATCCACGATCCAGTCTTCTGGGGCGAGTGTAATGGGCCAAGGGGGAGAATAAATCTCGCGACCAAATACTTCCCTAAGCGTGAAGGAATCCAAAGCTGGTCGTTGACGTACCCGTAGTATCAAACCCGAGCGCATTTTCCCGTAAAAGTCTGGTTTTTCACGGGCTATCGTCCAAAACCAATAGCTGAATCGCCCGAAAATGTTCCATTGCTGCCAAAATTGGTCACGCTTGGCGTCAATGTTAGTTTTCATGTGTTAAAGCCCCAATACGTCGCGCATGGTATAACGTCCCGGCCGGGCTTGTGCGATAAATTGGGCCGCCTTCAGCGCCCCACGTACAAAGGTGTCCCGAGTCGAAGCGACATGTCGGAACTCAAGCCGTTCACCCGCCGTGCCAAAATGCACCACATGATCGCCCACCACATCCCCCATACGCAGGGCATGCATGCCGATTTGGCCACGTTGCCGCAGGCAATTGGGGCCTTCCCGGCCATGGACCACGTCCCGTTGCAGATCTTTGCCGGTACTGCGGCAGATGGCTTCTGCCAGCGATAGGGCGGTACCCGAGGGGGCATCTTTTTTGAGATTGTGGTGGGTCTCGGCGATCTCAATGTCATAATCATCGCCCAACTGCTGGGCCACTTTGGCCACCACATCCAGCAACAAAGTGATGCCCAAACTAGTGTTCGTCGCCTGCATAATTGCTATCGTCTTCCCGGCCTCGTCAATCAGTTGTTGGTCGGCAGCGTTCAAACCCGTCGTACCGATGACCATATTGATGCCATGCTTGACGCATAGTGGGATGAACTGACGGGTCGCCACCGGGGCGGAAAAATCAATCATCACCTGCGGCTGGCCTGTGAGTACGGATGACACCATAATTCCGGTTGGATTGGTCCCAGCCAACCCGCCAATATCCTGCTGCAACAGGGGGCTTTGCGCGGACTCCAAGGCTGCGGCAACGGCAAACCGTTCCGGTTGTTCCAAAGCCAAGGCCAATAACCGCCGCCCCATGCGACCGCCTGCCCCGGTAATTGCCAAACTCGTGCTCATGATGTGTGCCTTATTTAGAAAGATCGTCTTTACTCAGATGCCGGGCCGACTGCATGAAGTTGTTGAAATTAGCCTGCATCTCCCGCAGCGAATCACCGCCAAACTTTTCCCGCAGTGCCCGGGCAATTTCAAAGGCCACCACCGCTTCGATGATGACACTGCACGCCGACACCGCACAGACATCCGAGCGTTCGTAATCCGCCTTATCGGCGGCTTTGGTTTCCAGATGGACACTCGGCATTGGTTTCTTAAGCAGGGTGGCAATGGGCTTCATGGCCGCTCGTACCACGATGGTTTGCCCATTGGTCATGCCGCCTTCGAGCCCGCCGGCATTATTGGTATCTCGTACATAGCCTAAGTTGGCTTCCTGAGTCTTACTGGCATCATAACGGATCGGATCATGCAGTTCCGAGCCGACGATCTGCGCTGATTCAAAACCGCGCCCGATCTCCACTCCCTTGATAGCCTGCACGCCCATCACCTCGGCTGCAATTCGGCTATCCAATTTCCAATCCCAGTGCACCATCGAGCCCAAACCGATCGGACAACCGAAGACCCGGCTTTCAACGATCCCGCCGACGGTATCGCCTTCCGATTTCATCTGACGGATCAAATCAATCTGGGCTTCCGTAGTGGTTCGGTCGGGACAATACGTGTCGCTGGCGTCACGCAATGCCAACAATTGCGCTGGGGGTAAATCGGGGGGAATTTCGGCTGCCACGGTTCCGATGGCGGTGACAAATCCCACCACCTCGATGCCAAACAAACGCAGCAAACATTTGGCCACTGCCCCCACGGCCACTCGATTGGCGGTTTCCCGGGCACTGGCACGCTCCAGAATTTCGCGGCAATCGGACATGAGGTACTTGATGGCGCCGGCCAGATCCGCATGTCCGGGCCGGGGTTTGTATAAAGCTGGAGTGTCATCCAGACGACTGTCACGATTAGCCACCAACGCAGTCAAGGGCGCTCCGGTCGCTTTGCCCCGGCGGAAGCCGGTTAAAAATTGCACGGTATCTGTTTCCAGCTTCTGCCGCCCACCGCGTCCATAGCCCCCTTGACGCCGTTTGAGTTCGTTGTTGATGAGTTCCAAATCCAAAGGCAACCCCGCCGGGAGACCCTCAATCAGAGAGATCAACGCGGGACCATGGGATTCGCCAGCCGTGCGGTAAGTAAGTGTAGCCATAGTGCTTTAAGTATACCCCCAGTCAGGCATACGGTCACCTGTGGCGGGCGTCAGACGGGAGGGGGGTCATTGGGTTTTAACCAGCTTCAACTGTCGGGCCCGCCATAAATACCCCCCGGCAGAGGCCACGGTGGTTATCAGCGTAATCCAAATCATGATGTCCCGTGTCCAACGGACGAACTGGACAGGTTCTTGCCCGAAGCTAACGGCCAGGTCCACCAGTACCGCGCCCACGGCTACGGACTGGCAGAACATCTTGATCTTACCCGCCCAATCGGCGCGGAAATCAATCCCCTGGGCTTCCGCCAGTCCCCGTATACTTGTGATTAAAAATTCCCGGCCAATCAGGACCACGGCCATCCAAGGGCGCACCCCGGTAACGGACCAGTCCGAACCTTTCACCACAAATTTGTGCAGCATGGTGTCATTGATAAAATAGGGCGAGCAGAAAAAGATAAACGCCCCGCAGATCATAATTTTGTCCACGAAGGGGTCCACCACCCGGCCAAAGGCGGATTCGACCTGCCAGGTGCGGGCCAGATAACCATCAATAAAGTCCGTAACCGCAGCCACCACAAAAACCCCAAACGCGGTCCACATGGTGCGGGTGAAGTTGTCCGGCTGATTCTGATGCAGCAGAATAAAAAATACCACGGTCAGGGCTAAACGCGCCACCGTGATGATGTTGGGAATATGACGTTGGCGTAACAGCATGCAGTTCCATCGTATGCGCGGCCACGTCCCGCGTTAGGCGGGGGGATTTAGTATTTTATCAATGGACCCCATCAGGCGATCCATGCGGAACGGTTTGTTGATGTAATCCAGCACGCCCAGACTTTCGGCATACGTTTTATGCCGGGACCCCAGATTGCCTGTGATCATAATGATGAGCGGTTTCTCGCCTTTTTTCTTACCCTTGCGCAGGCGGTCCAGTACCAGAAAACCGCTGCGTTTAGGCAACATCATATCCAGTACCACCAGATCAGGATTTTCCCGCTCGGCGATATCTACCGCCTCATTACCATCCAGCGCCACCACCGCCTTGGCCCCGGCCGCGGCGATCGTGGTTTGAATGGCGGTGACCACATCCACATCGTCATCCACGATCAGGATCACTTTGTCCTTGAGGTTGTATGCCATGGCTGACACTCCTTCCCGCGTACGAGGTTACATTTTGGCGATAATGGCGTCGGCAAACTCCGAACACTTGATCTCTTTGGCGCCCGGCATCAGCCGCGCGAAATCATAGGTTACGGTTTTGGCGGCAATACTGGCCTCGATACCCTGCGTGATCAACTTGGCCACTTCATGCCAGCCCAGATATTCAAACATCATAACACCAGAAAGCAATACTGAACTGGGATTGACCTTATCCTGATCGGCATATTTCGGTGCCGTGCCATGAGTTGCTTCAAAAACCGCATGACCAGTCTTATAGTTGATGTTGCCGCCGGGGGCGATACCTATCCCACCCACCTGCGCGGCCAGCGCATCGGAAAGATAATCCCCGTTGAGATTAAGCGTGGCAATCACATCAAAATCCTCCGGCCGGGTGAGTACCTGCTGCAGGGTGATATCGGCAATGGCATCCTTAATTACTAAACCAGCGCCCCGACGGCCCTCTGGAATCCGGCACCATGGACCTCCGTCAATGAGCTCTGCCCCGTATTTCTCGCGGGCTACCTGATAACCCCAGTCGCGGAATCCGCCCGAGGTGAATTTCATGATGTTGCCCTTATGCACCAGTGTAACGCTCTTGCGTTTGTGCTCGATGGCAAATTCCATCGCGGCTTCCATGAGCCGTGCCGTCCCTTCGGAACTGACCGGCTTGATGCCGATAGCCGTAGTTTCCGGAAAGCGAATCTTGGCGTATGACTTCGGGAATTCTTGCTTGATGAATTCCAACACCTTTTTGACCTCGGGAGTCCCGGCCGCCCATTCAATCCCGGCATAGATATCTTCTGTATTTTCCCGGAAGATGACCATATTCACTTTTTCGGGATGCTTGACCGGACTGGGCACACCCGTGAAGTAGCCAACCGGGCGCAAACACACATAAAGGTCTAACATCTGTCGCAGGGCAACGTTCAGCGAACGAATCCCACCACCCACCGGTGTTGTCAGCGGGCCCTTTATACCCACTAAAAATTCGCGGAATGCATTGACCGTATCATCGGGCAGCCAAGCCTTGGCGTCGCCTTCCGGGGTACCGGTCTTGAAGCGTTCAAAGCTCTTACCGCCGGCATATACCTCCATCCACGCGATCTTCTTTTCACCTTTGAATACTTTGGCCACCGCCGCATCAAAGACCCGCACACTGGCCCGCCAGATATCCGGCCCCGTACCATCGCCTTCGATGAACGGAATAATCGGGTTATGGGGGACTTTGAGCAAGCCATCTTGCCCCATGGTAATCGGTTGACCCTGGCTGGGAACTTTGACATTGCTATAGTGGCCGGACATAAGAAACTCCTAAATTACGACGCAAATACTGAATACTGGATAGTACCAGATGCTGGGCATGCGTCAACACCCAGCCAAGATTACCTTATCATCCCAGAGTGCGATAATTCGAGATGCCAAGTCGTATGGGCACCATAAAACGCACTCATGGCAAAATTCATACTGCGAATAGCTGGCACCAGAGTCCCCGACCTATCGGTCACTTCAGCCGCATGCAAACGGGGCCACACCCGGATGTGATATTCCTGCCCGGCAATCTTTAGCGGATAGGTCTGCTCATGCTGGGCCTCTGCCGGATACGCGTCCAGAGGAATGAGTATGTAGTTACGTGGTGTGTTCGCTATGGCCAATACCACAGTTTTAAGTGGCCATAAGCTCTTCATTTCCGGCCCAGATACCGGGTACGGTACTTCGTCATGGGCAAAATAGGCCTGATAGCGGTCGCGACTATATTCTGCACGGAGTGCTTCATCACGTGCCACCACGGTCGTAGCGGGTTTTAAATTACGCCAATAACCCCACGGCACGATCCGGTAGGGCAGGGGGGATAATTCCTGTCCCAACGCGGGACCACTTAACGCACTGCGTTGGAGCGGTGACCACAGGCTTTCTTTGCCCGGCGGGGCCTGGTTGTACATCAGTAGGCAGCACTGGTAAATCAGACCACTGAATCCGAACGTATATATCTGCTGGCCTTTTTCGCGTTTCTGGACCGTGCTGGTGCCGCTAATCGCGTGATAGGTGACCACAATGGGCAACTCCCCGAGGGTGTCGTTGATCACTTCGTGTAATTGCAACAACCGCAGCGGGTAGGCCCGAGCCATTCCGGCAACCTCCACCCCGATAACCAGATCGTCATCCACCAGATATTTTCCCCGGCCACGGGATTGTTCCAAAGTCTCTGCCAGAGAGAGTACAGGCGGATTGACCATGGCCCGCAGGGCATCCCGGCTGGTGCCAGATGCCACCAAATACGCGCGGTTTCCCGAGAAATTACTCAGATCAAAACCATACGTAGCAACGTCTTTACCGTCCCCTGGTTGGCTATGGCCCTGCCCCGACCAACGCGGATATAGCGTCAGCACCACGGCGAGTACCGTCACCACCGCGGACAGCAACAACACCCAACCGCCTGTTTTAAAGGTCAACTTAACTTTAGGGCTGGGGGTAGCTGAAGTCATATCAACGTGGTGCCGACACTAAAAGGTTAAGGGCAATTTGTGCGGTGGCATCCGCGGCCGTGCGGTCCACAACCAATGCCAGCAATACCACGGGCAGGTAAATAACACTATACAGAAATAGTTTGCGTGCAGAAGCCAACGATGGTTTGCGGGAAAACTTGATAGCCAGCAGTACCATGCCCATACCCATCAAACATGCGACTCCGCCTCCGAACCAACCCACCATCTGAACCAAAATCGCGATCAGACCAATGGGAACCAAGGCCAAGCTATATAGAATCATCATGCGTCCGGTGGTGATCCCGTCGGCATCATTGCTGGCCAGCATCTTGAACCCGCCGCGCAGATAATCTTCCTGATACAGCCATGCCAGAGCCAGAAAATGGGGGATTTGCCACGCGAACAGTAACAATCCCAGCAGCCAACCACCCGCTCCGGTCCATGACCCACCGGCGGCAATCCAACCCATCACCGGAGGAACCGCACCACAGATGGCACCTACCAGAGTGTTGGTCGTAGAAATCGGCTTCAAAGGGGTGTAAACCAGCGTGTAAAGCAGAAAATTCCCCAAACCCAATGCGGCCACCTGGTAGCCACACGTGACAACCAGAATCCAACTTCCAACCAGCGCCAGCACCAAGCCCAAATAGCGTGCAGTCGTGGGGGTAATTTGTCCGGTTACCAGCGGGCGATGTGCGGTACGCTGCATCAGCGCATCGCGGCTTTGTTCGATGACCTGATTCATAATACTGGCCGCACTGGCCAGCGCGAAGGTGCCCAACGCCAAGCCATGTAATTGCCCCCAATCCGTTTGCCCATGAACCAGCAAATAGCCCACCACGGCGGTCGTTACCACCATCGTGTTGAGCCGAACCTTCAGCAGTTCCATGAGGCCATGGCGCAACTTGGTGCAGGCATTGGATTTAGGGCTGATAATGGTGGTCATAAAGGCCTATACCAATTTCCGGTACGGACAGCGAATGCAACACAGTGCAATAGTAGGAGGCCAGCCAGCGCCGGGAAAGTCCGAAATGAATACCAGCGGGGAAAATCAAGCTTGGTCGCGCAGGATCGGGTCACCAGCCAGTCCAGGGAACAGTTTTCGTTCAAAATCGTTGATTTTTTCCAGCCGACGGGTGTGTCGGCCTGACTCAAATCCGGTAGCCAGCCAAACATTGATAATCCGTCGGATCAACTCCGCGCCCAGATAATCCGCCGCCAGGCAGAGTACGTTGGCATCATTATGCTGCCGGGAAATCTGGGCCGTCAGTTCGTCGTGGCAGACTGCCGCACGAATGCGGGGCAGCTTATTGGCAATAATGCTCATCCCAATGCCACTGCCATCCAATAAAATCGCGCGCTCAGCCTGGCCCTGAGAGACGGCCTGACAGGCAGGTAAGCCAAAATCAGGATAATCGCACGGTTTGGCGGAATCCGTACCAAAATCTGTGCAGGTGTGTCCCTGATCGCGAATTTGCGCGACGATGTTTTGTTTGACCAGAAAACCGCGATGATCGCACGCTATGGCAATAATCATGACAACAGCTCCGCAAGCCGACTCGTAATAACCTCTTGCATCTTCCGCGCCACGGCCCGGTATGCACTCAAACCCTGACCGATCGGGTCTTCAATATCACCCCTCGGATTCAGGCGTTCGGTCTTTTCCGCAGCCCAAGGCCAAGTCCCAACGACCGCATCGCGATGTGCATGGGTCATCGTAAACACAACATCCGCCTGTTGCAACAGTTCCTGCGTAATCCGTTGGGCGCGGTGGGGGCCTAAATCCGCCCCAAGTTCATTGACCGCCGCAATCGCATCTAATGTGGCGGGTTGACCTGTTGCGGCCGAGACGCCTGCCGATATAACTTGTATGTGCTGCGCAGACAATGAGTTAACGTTGGTTCCAAGCTTCTCGGCTATGATCCTTCGCGCTAACGAACCGGCCATCGGAGACCGACACGTATTGCCGGTACAAACAAACAATACCGTTAAGCCGGCCATGCGTTCCAAAGTTCGTGTAGGAATCGCCCCTTCCCGTATGACGGTCATAATTCCGTCGGCAACGCGAACCAGACTTGAAGGTTTACGATATTTTGTCTGCCCGTCCCATATTACGGCATCTACCTTGCGGTCCAGCGCTTCAGCAAGTTCCGAAATCGAGCCATGATCGTGCAGCAGGGGGGCGGAGCCTATTGCGATGGGGATACCAGTCTCAGAAATTAATTCGCATAAAGGGGCATAATCAGGAAAACGCAAGGTCACAAAACCTTGGTCTACCGTCACCGCACCCAAGCTCGAGGAAACCCGCTTGAGTGCCTCGTGTGCTCGGGCCTGAATCGCCACCGGGCCAGGCCAGGCCTTTTTCATCAACCGTTTGAGTATCGGGCTTGAATCCGACCACCATACCGTAGACTGCTGGGTCTGTGCAAGATGGGGCGTCCAATACACCTGCTTGGGTAAATTTAGCAACCTCATCGCCCGGTGTCGGGCTTCATCGTTTAATAGCGCGAAGGCTACCCCGTATACCGTATCGGTCGGTACGACCACCAGTCCACCCAGTTTAAGCACTTCTACGCAGGGCTCCAGCGTGGCTTTAGTCCGTGATTGCGCGAGATCTAATACAATAGCGGCCATGTCAGGTTCCCTTGGGTCTTAAGAATGCCGAGATTATACCCGTAGCAGCTTTATCCGCCCAGACCTTGGCTTAGTTTTGCTTTTCGTGTTAAGTCGTTATAGTTTCATGCTTTTGTAGGTGACTTAAGACATGAAAATAATCCTTGAATGGCTGCAAGAGTATATTGACCACCCCCTGACCGCCCAAGTGGTGGCCGATGCCCTGCTGAACGCGGGTTTGCCGGTGGAATCCATTGCCCAGGTGGCGGGCCAAACCGTGCTGGACGTTGAGGTTACCTCCAACCGTACCGATTGCCTTAGTCATGTGGGAGTGGCCCGTGAGGTTGCGGCGCTATTGGGCTATCGGTTCAACGGGCTCAAGAATGCACCCTCGGCCAGCGCTGCGGGAAGAGATTCGTCCGTAACGGTAACCATTGAGAATACCAAAGATTGTCCATTTTATTCCGCATGTGTAATTCAGAATGTCAAAGTGGCCCCCAGCCCCGAATGGCTGCGCGTACGTTTGGAAGCATTGGGCTTGCGTAGCGTGAACAATCTGGTGGATGTCACCAATTATGTGCTCATGGAATTGGGCCAACCGCTGCACGCGTTTGATGCGGCGTGCGTAAAGAACCACGCGCTGCAGGTTCGCCGCGCTCGCGCAGGTGAAACGATGGTCATGATCAACGGCGCCAGCGTGCGTTTGGATCCTGCCATGTTGGTTGTTGCCGATACCGAGCAGCCTTTGGCTTTGGCCGGGGTGATGGGGGGCAAAGCCAGTGAGGTAACCGACCAGACCCGCACGATCATACTGGAATCGGCCCGGTTTGAATCTTTGATTATCCGTCACGCAGCGCGTAATCTGGCGTTGATGAGTGATTCCTCATACCGTTTTGAACGTGGCATTGATCCCACGCTGGCTATCTTGGCCAGCCAGCGCGCCACCCAAATGATTTGCGAACTCGCTGGCGGGACTGTGGCAGGTCCCCGCGCCGCGCAGGGACAATCCGAGGCACCAGAATTGTCCGTGAAACTCCGACTAAGTCGCATTACAGAAATTCTTGGGTATGAAATCCCCTCCAATACGGCCTTGGGTATTCTGGACCGTTTGGGTTTTCAGCCCAAGCTGGCTGGCGCTGTGTGTACCTGTCAGGTTCCGTCGCACCGGCTGGATGTGTCGCGTGAAATCGACCTGATCGAAGAAATCGCCCGCGTGTATGGTTACCAGCATATTCCCTTGGAATCCGCCATTCACTTTGAAATCCGCGGGGAAGCCGATGAACGTAAAGCCCGTAAAATCGTCAATCAGGTTCTGCTTGCGGCGGGCTGCGACGAAGTTATGACCGTCAGCTTTGTGGATGAACGGCTGGCCAGGCAATTTGTTCCCGCCGATAGTCAGGTGCTGAAAGTACGCGACTCGGTGCGCAAGGCCAGCAACGCGATACGCAGCAGTCTATTACCCAGTTTACTTGCGGTCGCGCGTACCAATCAAAATACCGGGCAAAGCATTGCCGGGCTATATGAAATTGCACCGGTATTCCATCAGGCTGCTGCATCACCAACCGGCATACCCACCGAAATCCCGGTGGTGGGAATTCTGGGAGTGGATTTGTCCACGGTCAAAGGGATTGTCGAATTGCTGGTGGCGCGCATTAACCCTCATGCCACGTTGGTAGTAGAACCGGAATCCCTGCCGGGCACGAAAACTGGTACAGCGGCCAGCTTGAGTCTGGTTAACGCGGGACAAACGTTCCCCTTAGGCTGGATTGGCGTGGTGGACCCAAAGTTAAGCGGCGAATATGACCTGCGCCAAGAGCCCGCATATACGGAAATTAGACTCACCCCGTTATTGACGCAGTATCAGGCGCAACGTTTGGCTGTGGTTCTGCCCCGGTTTCCCGGTGTCACGCGCGATCTGTCTATCGTAGTGGCCGAAGCCACCCGCTGGCTTGATATCGAAAACGCTTTACGTGGTGTCAATATAGCCCAGTTGGAAAGCATTGCTTTTGTCGGAACCTTCCGGGGTAAACAAATCGCCGCTGGCCAAAAGAGTGTGACTTTGTCGTTAACCTTCCGCTCCAATGACACCACATTACGGACAGATGAAGTAGACACCCAAATGACGTTGGCGTTGCAAACCCTGCAATCTGCCTTTGGTGCAATCCTACGTGCCTGATGGCCCGGGGGGCTAATGCCCGATATAACCAGCCAGCCGTATACTTGGACCGCGAGTGACCATGAGCACATGGCCCGGGCATTGGTGTTGGCTCGTCGGGGACTGGGCCGGGTGGAACCGAACCCCATGGTGGGGGCGGTCGTGGTACGTGCCGGGGTACGGATCGGCGAAGGTTTCCATCCTGGCTTCGGCCAGCCCCACGCCGAAGTCATGGCGCTCCGCAACTGTACGGCTACACCAGCAGGCGCCACACTCTATGTCACACTGGAACCCTGTTGCCACCATGGCAAGACCCCGCCCTGTAGTGATCTGGTAATTCGTTCCGGCATCAAACGGGTGGTCGTGGCCATGATGGACCCCAACCCACTGGTGGCAGGCCAAGGGTTGGCACAATTGCGCCAGGCGGGTGTCCAAGTCGAGGTTGGTTTATTATGCCATCAGGCCCAAGCCTTGATGGCGCCGTTTATCAGTCGCATGACCCGTCAGCGTCCGTGGGTGATCGCCAAGTGGGCCCAGAGTGCTGATGGATACATTGGGCACACCCAGCAGCGTATCGCGATTAGCGGTCCAACCGCATTGCAGGCTTTGCACCGTCTGCGTTCTCGGCTCGACGCACTGGTGGTGGGTGTGGGCACGATCATGGTGGATGATCCTCAGCTTTCCTGCCGGTTACCTGACCATGCGGAGCCCGCACGTTACCTGACCCGGGTTGTGCTTGATCCTACCTTGCGTATAACTTCCGATCGCCAGATTCTGCGGACTCCTTCACCCCACAAAGTCTGGCTTATGCACGGGCCTGTGACGCAGCACATATCTGAATCCATCGCGAAACTCCAAAACCGTGACCAAATTACTTGTTACGAATCGCCCTTGTGCCAACCGCATCGGCTGGATTGGCCGGCATTATTGACTAGATTTCAACACGCCGCGTTTACCAACGTCCTCATCGAGGGGGGGCACGCTATCTTGCTTGACGTCCTGCAGGCGGGCTGTGTAGACGAAATCCAATGTGTCATTAGTTCGCAGACCTTGGCCCCGGTGAACGCAACGGATTTATGTGGTTTGGTTGCGGCTCCACCGGTGCCGTTCGGGTGGGAATTATCCAGCCAAATCCGACAGGGTGGGGACCTCTGGCAGCGTTGGTTGCCCGGGCCTGCCGTTAGGACATAAAAAATGTCGTAAAATATGTTCCCTGTTGGGAAAATCCTGCTAACATAATTGCACAATGGTGACATTGAACGCTTCCGGGTTCCCGATTACCGGCGTTTCGCTAACAGTCTTCACGGGTCGGGCGTGGTATTTGCAGCTTTGGGCTGCATGGAAACGAGTAAATACGCATGACCATCAGTGGTAACCGTTCGCCTCTGGATATTTCTGCCAAGACCTGGGGAATCTCCGAATCGGAAGAAGTTTATGGGATTCGGAATTGGGGTAAGGGTTATTTTGGCATCAACGAAGCTGGGCATGTGGTGGTACATCCCGACAAAAATCCCGCCCGGGGCATTGATCTTAAAAATCTCATGGATCAACTGATCACCCGGGGCATCCAACCCCCGGTGCTGATTCGTCTGACTGATATTCTTAAACATCGCGTAGGGGAAATGTATCAGGCCTTCCAGACTGCCATCAAAGAGAACGAATATCAGGGCCAATACCGTTGCGTCTATCCCATTAAAGTAAACCAGCAACGCCATGTAGTTGAAGAAATCGTCAATTTTGGCCGACCTTATGGCTTTGGTTTGGAAGCGGGTAGCAAACCTGAATTATTGGCGGTTTTAGCCCTCACCAAGGGTGATGACAATCCGATTATCTGCAACGGTTTCAAAGATGACGAATTTATCGAAACCGTGATCCTGGCGCAGAAACTGGGCAAGCGCATCATCCCGGTGGTGGAAAAGTATACCGAATTGGAACTTATCATCAAGTATGCCCAACTGCATGGCGTGCGCCCGAATATCGGGGTGCGGGTCAAACTGGCCGCTCGCGGCAGTGGACGCTGGGAGGCCAGCGGTGGGGTACGCAGCAAATTCGGTCTGTTCGCGGCCGAAGTCCTGCAGTTGCTCAATCACCTCAAATCTCTGGGCATGGAAGATTGTCTGAAGTTGCTGCATTTCCATTTAGGCAGTCAGATCACCAATATCCGTACCATCAAAAATGCACTCAACGAAGCCGCCCGGGTCTATGCCGAACTGGCCAAAGCCGGTGCGGGGATGGAATATCTGGATGTAGGCGGGGGGCTGGGCATTGACTATGATGGCAGTCAGACCAATTTTGAGAGCTCGACTAACTATTCGCTGCAGGAATATGCCAGCGATGTTATCTTCCGGATCAAGAGTGTGTGTGATGAATCGGGCGTCAAACACCCCACCATCATTACCGAAAGCGGTCGGGCACTGGTCAGCTACCAAAGTTTGCTGATCTTCAATGTGCTTGGGGTGAGTGGTTTCGATCGGTTCGAGATTCCGGAACAATTGCCTGCCAATGAGGAAATACCCCAGCCGGTGCGTGATTTGTTTGATCTTTACAAGGAAGTCAACACCAAGAATGCCCGGGAAGTGTACCACGACGCCATGCAGATGCGCGACGAGGCGCTGAACCTGTTCAATCTGGGTTATTTAAGCCTGGAACTGCGCAGTCTGGCAGAAAAGATCTTCTGGGCGGTCTGTGGTAAAGTATTGAAATCGCTGGCGGAAATGGACTACACCGGTGAGGAATATGAAAGTCTGCAAGCGCAGTTAAGCGATACCTACTTCTGCAATTTCTCGCTCTTTCAAAGCATGCCGGATAGCTGGGCGATCAAACAGCTCTTTCCAATCATGCCCATCCACCGCCTGTTGGATGAGCCTACACGGCGCGGGGTGTTGGCCGATATCACCTGTGATTCTGATGGCAAGATTGATTCCTTTATTGATCTGCGCGATGTGAAAAAAGTTCTGGAACTTCACCCCTTCAATGGGGGTGATTATTTCCTGGGGGCGTTCCTGGTGGGCGCTTACCAAGAAATCCTGGGGGATTTGCACAATCTGCTCGGGGATACCAATGCCGTGCACGTACGGCTCGACGATGACAATCAGGTCATGATCGAAGAGGTCGTGCGCGGTGATAGCGTGAAAGAAGTCCTGGGCTACGTCCAATTCAATGCCGAAGAACTGCTCAATGACATGCGCCGTGATGTCGAAAAGGCGCTGCGGGACAAACGTATCACGTTGGAAGAGGGCACCCAGCTGTTGCGTTTCTACGAAAACGGCATGAATGGCTACACTTATCTGGAAGATCCTCATCGCCATTAATTGGATTACCGGCCATTTTTAAGCAGCATAATGATGTCGGCCACGAACAGCAGGACAATCAGGATTTCCAAAATCAGCATCACACGGTTGTTTTTCTCAGCCTGCAAAATATCGTACAACTCGTCGAGAGTTTTGAGCTTGGATTCAACCGTATGCTGCCAATCCGCTAGATGGAAGCGTCCGGCAATGGCTTGATAGACCCGGGCGGTATGCCAATCCCCGAAGAACTTGGTGATATTCTGAAGTTCATCTGACATCCGGGCAAAGTCCACCCGGATTTCGCGCAACGCGCGCTGAATTGTACCGCCTTTCCAGAACATTTTCCGGGTGCTCAAATCCCGGTAGGCCCGCATCAATACCTCATCCAACATGCGATCGTATGCTTCCAATTCGGCCAATTGCACATTGGCCAATTCCATCAGATAGAGCGTTTCGGCAAACTTGCCTGGTTCATCAATCAATAGCGCCGCGTCCCAATCCACCACGACCAAATCGTCATCATAATAGCTCAGATAGCGTTGGGTGCTTTCTTCGGCTTCCTGCAAGGACAACTCGTTAGGATCGGTTTCCTGCGTTAACAGTGCCGCCACTACCCGCCGATTTTGCTGTAACCATAATTCGGTGGACCAACTGGCCCCGGTATTCTGGGGGAGGGTATCAAGGCAGAATACGGTGTAGGCCTCTTCATCGCTTAGGCGTTCCACCGGTTTGATTAACGCCCCCCGAATGTCACGGCAGATATCCTCGGCAATCCGATAGACTTCCTGAAGAATGGTTTCACCGGTACTGAAACGCAAATCGTGAAACGCCACCAAATCCTCCAAACGGGCCACCCGGAAGGGAACCCGGGCCGTAATGGATAATGCGCCCACCGGCAGCAGTTTGACATCAATTTCCACCCGTACCGGGCCATCGGGCCCCAGTCGTTCCAAAGCAGGCATACGCACCATTTTGGCGGAATGGAAAAAATCTTGTCGGGGGGCCCGGCGGGATAAATCAATCTTAAATTGTGCCACCGGTTGGCCCAAGATGGTTTGCAAAGATTCACGTTTGAGTTCCCAAGCCACATCGAAGCCAAAAATGTAGACCACATGGCCGGTATAGACATGTTCCGAAAGTGCCGGGGAGGATGGATTTGTGTGTGTCATGCTGGGCTCCAATACGGCGTTGTGGAGTTACTTCACTGCTATGGCATATTGTAACGCGCGCTGCCATTCCAGCATCAAAGTCGTGATAACCATTTTGTCGCGGACGTTCATTTCGATATGCGTTTCTGCCCCACGCAACCGGCCCAATAGGTATTCCAACGCATCCACAGACAGCCCCAAAGGCTGGCCGGGCATCGGGGCCTGGACCGCCAGCCCGGCCTGATAACGTAACTGGTCACTGAGCCAGCATCCCATCAGCCGCAGCATATCGGTGATGCCATCGCGGCTGGCTTGGGCTTCAGGGGTTAATTTATCCCGTTTGAGCCGAAGCGTGGCGGCCTCTTTGGCCAAAATGAGGAAATCCTCTGCCGCCGATGCGCCGTGTAGCTTCCCTTTGGCTAATCCTTCGCAAATACGTGAAATGTGATGGGCCCAACCCACCAAAGCCAAGGGGTTAAATGTGGTCTTGCCGCGTGATTTGTACTCACCTTCCGATTCATCGAAATCAGTATCTGACTCATCTTCGTCAGAGTCGGGAGTTCCGCCACTGGCATACGTGATCTCGGCCAACCGGGCTTCTGCTTCACCCAGACTACCATCGCAAAGGCGTACGAGCAGGTCGGCATCTGCTGGTGCGAGGCTGGCCGGGACGACCACCTGGGCAATAAGTTCATCTGGCAGATGGGTGAATTCCAGCATCTGGCTGCGGCTGCGAATCGTGGAGAGCAGGGTGCCGGGACTACTGGAAATTAAAATCAAATAGGCTTCTGCCGGCGGCTCTTCCAAGGTTTTAAGCAGGCAATTCTGGGCAGGCGTTTCCATCAGATCGGCTTCATCAATGATGAAAAACCGACCCTTGCCACAGAAGGATTTTCGTGCGATTTTGGCCTCCACCCGTCGTTCCGGGGAGTCATCACCGGTGATTTCACCGCGGATGACACTGATGGGCAGGGCATTGGATTTCCGCGCACCAGCCTTGTGATACTTGGCCAGGGTTCGGCTGACGTTATGAATGTCAGGATGATTCCCAGCCAGAGCGCTGCGGCAACTGGTGCAACTGCCACACGGCAAGGTAATGAGATAGTCTTCTGGCAAACTCGTTATGACACCCTGGGCGGGGACCTGTTTGGGGTAGTCGCACAACATCGTCTGGGCCAGCGCCAAGGCGGTCCTGCGTTTGCCCACCCCCGAGGGGCCATGAAAAATCCATGTATGGGCCAGCCGGCCGGATTGGATGGCTCGTTGCAGGATGCCTAAGGCGCGATCTTGTCCATGGATGTCTTGCATAGGTGCAATGTATCAAGTCGGCCTATAAACGCAAGCCTGCGCGCAAACAAGGGAAAATCCCGCTATTTTTGGTAGAATAAGGGTTTGACTCATGAGGTAACCATGACCGCAATAATTATTGATGGCAAGGCATTGGCCAGCAAGATTAAGCTGACGTTGGCGCATGAGGTGCAAACCCTGAATCAACTCGGTAAAGCCGTGCATCTCAATGCCCTTTTGGTGGGTGATACGCCGGCGGCCAAAGTCTATGCCCAAAATCAGGCCCGGACCTGTGCAGAGTTGGGGATTCTTTATACGCTGCTGGAATTACCCGTGACGGTAACTCAAGGCGAGTTGCATGCCGAAATCAGCCGGCTGAACGCCGATCCCGATGTCACCGGTATTATGATGCATATGCCGCTGCCCGAGCATCTGGATACGCGTGCCGCCCAATATATGCTGGACTTGAAGAAGGATGTCGAAGGGGTCAATCCCGCCAATATCGGCCATGTGGTCCATGGCCATACCATTATTGCCCCCTGTACGGCACTCGCCGTGGTTGAACTCATCGAATCCACCGGCATACAACTGCGGGGTGCAGAAGTGACCGTGGTAGGGGCCAGTCGCATCGTGGGTAAACCCGTGGCGCTACTGTTGCAAGATCGCGAAGCCACGGTGCGGGTTTGCCATATTTATACCCGTGATTTGTCCAGCCATACGCGCAGTGCCGATGTCCTGGTGGTCGCAGTGGGTAAGGCTGGTTTGATCGGACCCGAACAGGTAAAGCCGGGGGCTGTGGTTATTGATGTGGGTATTAACCGGGTATTGGCTGGCCACGATAGTCAGGGCAAACCCATCCGCCACACCGTGGGGGATGTTCAGTTTGAGGCTGTTTCTCAAGTCGCCGGTTTCATTACCCCAGTGCCGGGCGGTGTGGGCCCCATGACCGTGGCGATGCTCCTGAAAAACACTCTGCGGGCGGCACGCTTGGTGCATGGACTTGTGGTGGTTTAATCCACAATCACATTTCCCCGGGGCTTAATTTGCACGCCGCCGCGAAAGCCGCCATTGTGTATCGGTTCAGGTTGTTTATCACCTTCTTGGAATATTTCCTGTGTGGGCTGGGTGGTGGGTTGTTTTAGCCATTCTTTACGCAATGCCTCGATCTGTTGGGGACGCTCAGGGGCCGTAGCTAAAGTGATCGGTTTGCCCACAAGTTTGGAGAACTCGGCGGCAGCAGATTCGGCCAGAGACTGATCGGGCAAGAGCATGGCGTCCAGCAGGAAGAACCGGTTCTGACGCAGACTCGCAATGACTTCAGGAGTTAGCCCTGCCTTAGTCGGACGGATTTCCTCAACCCGTACCCGAACTTCTGCGCTGTAGGTCGTCAGGTCCATGGCCATAAGCGTTTCACGGGCGGAACTGGACAAAGCCTTCAGTTTGGTGCTGGCTTGTTCACGGATCTTGAATTCGTCGGAGTCCAACTCCTTAAGAATACCTTTGATCAGATTAAGGGTCTCGGCGTTTGCCGGGGCCAGTTGGGTGGCGGATAACACTTGTCGGGCAACGGCGGGATTAGCATCTATTAAGCCACGTAAAGGCGAATCTGCTAAAAACGGATTCAGAAGATTTTGTAGATCTTTGCCATAAACTAAACGTAAATCTGAAAAAGTAGCCGCAGTGTACTTCTCCTTAATGGTGTTAACACGTCCCTTATATTCGGACAGGGTAACGGTGACTCCTGATGCCTCACCATCAGCCTGCTGAATCAACAGCATCTTGCGGCATTGCTGGGTCGGGTCATATTGCCATAGGTTCACATTGGTAACCGTGTCGTTGATCGAGATAGCGCCGCCAAATTGCAACTGGCCCGTTTTCACGCGACCCCAATTGACGGTACGCTGTACACCCCCAGGGTTAAAATAGCAGTTAATACTGCCCCCTGGGCCAAAATCTTGAACCTTGATAAGGCCACGTTGTTCCGGCGTTTGCATCACAATCCGGCCATTGATTAGACAGATAGGCAATATTTCCACGATCGAGGGCAAGCCCTCCGTACTGGTCTTAGTATCGTTAACCTCTGTGGTCACCGGTTGCTGAATCATGATTTTGGCATGGGCATTCTGGGCCTCAACCCCCGTGTTCAGGAGCGTCATTCCCAACGTAACCAGACCGGCGGAAATCCAGAGTTGATGATTTTTCATTATTCACTCCAGTGAAGATATATGCCTAGCGCTTAGTATAACGATATAATAGAGAAAGTAATGCACTCTGGCTTGAGATTATAGAGGCACGAATCATGAACTTGCTCAAAAAAATCCTCTCCCATGCTTGGAAACGTGCCCGTGCGGTCGCGATTATTGACGATCACGGTACCACCACCTATTTAAAACTAGCCTTAGGGGCGATGTATTTTTCGCGCCAAATCGAGCGGTGGACTCAGCGTCCCAGGATTGGCCTCATGCTCCCCACCGGCGCTGCAGCGCCCATGTGCATCATGGGTGCATGGATGGCCAAACGTATTCCGGTTCCGATGAATTTTATGCTATCCAAAGAGGAATTGGCTTATATCATCCGAGATGCCGAATTGGATACCATCCTGACGGTAAAGCCGCTGATTGACCATCTGGGTGGGCCGACGATACTGCCTCCTGAAATTAAAGTTGTCTATTTGGATGAACTAACCCCACCCAAGTGGCCGACGTTGCGCTGGCCCCCGGAACACGGTGATGATGAGGTAGCTGCGATTTTATACACCTCGGGCACCAGTGGCCGGCCCAAAGGGGTGCTGCTGACCCACGGGAATTTTGTCGCCAATCTCCTGGGCTGTATCGAACATGCCAAACTCGAGCGGGGGGATACATTTTTGGGGGTATTGCCCCAGTTCCACTGTTTTGGGCTGACTGCATTAACCCTGGCGCCGCTGGCGTTGGGTGCCAAGGTGGTCTATACCGCCCGCTTTGTGCCCAAGCGGCTCGTGGAGTTGTTCCGCAAACACCGGCCGCAGATATTCATGGCGGTGCCTTCCATGTACAAGGCCCTGCTGGGGGTTAAAGATGCCAATCGTACCGACTTTGTATCGCTGCGTTTCCCGGTCAGTGGGGGGGAGCCATTACAGGAAGCGACGCTGAAGGAATGGCAGGAACGTTTTGGCGTCATGCTGCTGGAGGGGTACGGATTGACCGAAACCTCACCGGTCATATCTTGGTGTAGTCCCACGCATAATCGCCCCGGTTCGGTGGGGCGGCCCTTGCCGGGGGTGCGGGTGCTGATTCTGGATGACAAGAATATCCCGTTGGGGCCGGATGCCGATGGCGAGATCGTGGTGAGTGGTGCCACGGTTATGGCGGGATATTTCAAACTGCCGGAACTTACCCGGGAAGTGATGGTTGAAGTCTTTGCCGCGGAAAGTACCGGCCCACAGCGGCGCATGTATTTCCGTACCGGCGATATTGGCCGTTTGGATCGCGATGGCTTCCTCTACATCACCGGCCGCAAGAAAGAAATGATGATCGTGGCGGGGGAAAATGTATTCCCACGCGAAATCGAAGAAATACTTCAGAAGCATCCCGCGCTCAAGGATGTGGGCGTCATAGGACGTCCCGATGAGTCGCGTGGGGAAGTGCCGGTGGCGTTTGTGGAACTCAAGCCGGGAATGACGGTGAATCCGGGCGAACTACGGATCTTCTGCCGACAAAAATTGGCCGGCTACAAGGTCCCGCGTGATGTCTTCACGGTTCCGCATCTACCCTTGTCACCGACCGGCAAAGTGCAACGGCGTTTGTTGGCTCAAGGTTACGATTATTATGTGGCCCAGGCACAGGCGTATGAAAAAGAATTGGCCGCAGCCACCCACAACCCACCGGCCCATTAGGCCAGTTGCCAACGCCGGCGGAGATACCACTCCAGGGTGAAGATCAGCACCCCGGCGAAAAAGAAGTAGCGGAAGTTGTAGAGTACATACGATTTCTTCTTGGCCAATTGCTCCGGGGGCAATTGGGCCAATAGTTTGTCACCCAACGCATTGATGCCCTGCAAATCAACCGCCATCCCGCCGGTCTGTTGGGCAATTTGCACCATCAGCGCCGGATTGGCGGCAATACGATCCAATTCGCCTTCGGTCTGAATCAGTTCAAATTTTCCCTGATCCTGCGCGAGTGGTTGGCCATCTTTGCTGGCTTGGAAAAAGACGTTGTAGGTACCCTTGGTCGGGGGTTGCCAGCTACCGGTATAGATTCCCACCTGCTCGGGCAAAGTTACCAAATTAAGCGTCTGTTCGCGTTTTTGGCTGTCCAGAATCGTCACTTTAACCTGTGCATACGCGGTGGCCTGGCCATTGGCATCGGTCACGGCACAGCGGAAGGGAATTGTATCGCCCAGCTCGTAAGTATTACGTGATATCAATGGCGTAAGACTGGCCCCCTCGGTGCGTTGCAGGTCTTCTTGTCCCGCCAGCCAACGCACCAATTGCCCCCAAAAGCGGTAGTAGGGTGATTGCCGTCCCATGCTGCGCAGATAGAGGTTCCACTGCCAGGTCGTGTCGGCGGTGAATGCGGCGGTGCGCCCTTTGCCCACTGGCCCAACCACCAGCACATTGGCGGGTTGGTTGGCAATCTGGACCTGTGGATGTTGGAGAATCACCGTGCCTGTGGGTTTGGCGGCGCCTACGGCCACACAACCGGATAGTGCGGGAACGGCCTGGGGCGGCAGCGTTTTATCCGGACTCATGAAAAACGTTTCCAGCCCCTTCATGGTTACATGTTGCAGACCCAAACCGGTGAGTTGGGGAACAAATGCCGCATTGATCTGGGAGGGGTTCTGGGGCGCAATATCAACGGGTAAAACTTCGGCGATAGGATTCTGCTGCCAATTACCGGGACCAAAACTGTGTTGTCCACCAATCATCAGCAGGCCCTGACCTGCGGTCACGCAGGCATTGATATCCCGACCTTGCGCCATGGTCAGATAGCTACTGTCCAGATCCCCGAATATGACTACTTTGTATTTTCCCCATTGTTCTTTGGTCTGGGGCAGGCCGGTTAACTCGGGATCATTGGATGTGTTCTGACCCGCCAGAATAAATTTACCGGCCTGGGTTTGGATTAAGGTGGTGGTTTGCAATTGTGGGTCTTGTTCCAACGCCCGCCGCAAGGGGCCAACTTCGGGACGGACGCGACCTTCGACATAGAGCACCCGGATGCGCGGCTGAATTACCAAAGCGGTGAGTTCGATCTCATTATTAATCGCGGTACGTTCATTGGGATCGTGCGGAATCCGCAGTCGTACGGTATTGCGCCCCAGTTTGGTGGGCGTCCAGGGGATCTCGACCGTTTGGGGCTTGGCTCCGGAGCGAAGCACGATTTGTTTTTCCCCCAGTTGCTCCTTGCCTTGTTCCAATAGCAGCGGAACCACCCGATCACTCAGGGCCTGTGACCGCACCGTCACGGTAATATTGCTGGTGGTATCCAGTGGGACGGTTAGGGGACACTCCGCATGCAATACGGCTATGTCCGGGGTTTGACCGCTTTCGGCCTGAGGATCACCGATCATAACCGTGTGTATCGGGATTTTGATTTCCGCCAACGCGGCGGGTAAATCCCCTGAGTTATGAATCCCATCGGAAAACAGAACCACACTTTGCGCGGTGGAAGCGGTGGCATTCAATAATAATGCGGCCAAATCGGTATGCGCGCCATCCGGGGCAATGGTGTCCAAACGCTCCGGGGCAATTTTTCGCGCCGGGCCGGCGGTACTACCCATGACGACACATTCCATGGCATAAGCCGATTGAATCTGTTTGGCCAGTTGTTTGAGGGCCAGCGTTGCCTGCCGGTAACGTTGGGGCTGATTTAGATGGTCCACATAACCCATGGAAGCCGAACTATCCAGCGCCAATACGACATGTCGGCGCTGGGGAGGGGTGAGCGTATAGGTCAAGACCGGCCGGATCAGCAAGCAGGTCAGTAGAACGATGCCCACCATTCGTAAGCCGGTCAAGACCCCCCAGCGTCCTTTTCCCAGAGCCTGATAGGAACGGAGATACAGGTTCCAGACGGCCAGCAGTAAGGTGCCCAGAAACAGCGCGGCTTGAGGCCACGGTGTGGGGAACACATTCGTGGCCAGACAGATAGTCAGGAGACTTAATAAAACAGCATGGAGGCCCAGCATACCCCAGAGATAAACGCGGGATAGCACACTGCGCTGAAACCATAAGGCCAGCATAGCGGAAAGGGTGGCCGCAAAGCCCAGCAGCAACCACCATGCTTGCTGATCGAAGCCCATAAGTTCAAGTGTCAATACATCCATGCTTGGCCCGCTTGTAGTGATAACCGTACCTGCAGGTTAAACGCAGAACTCGGGAGCTTGTTACCAACCCGTGATCCGGCGGAATACCGGCCAAGCCAAATCGGCATAAAACCGATGCCCCTCGGGCCCCACAACATGTGCAAAATCACCCGCTTTGCCAATGGTTTGATAGATTTGCGCTATTTCCTGACACGCCGTGCGGCTGGCCGCGATGGGAAAGAGATCATCAGTTAATCCGGAGACAATGACCAGCGGACGCGGGGCGATCAAGCCGGCGACGTCCTGCATGTCGAAGTATTGCATGACCCCCGGAAGGTAGTTATCCGCGCAGTGGTAGACGCTGCCAATGGAATCCGCATAGGTGCAAATGGCACAACTGGGCATACAGGCCGCGATGCGCGGTTCCATGGCTGCGGCGTAATAGGAAATCAGACCGCCACCGCTATTACCCATGATCCCAATCCGTTGACTGTCAACCTGCGGGAAATGGGCCAGCGAATCAATGGCCCGGCTGATATCCCAGACCCGTTCACCGGCGAGAGTCCGGCCCAGCAGCAAAGCCACCATGGCATCGTGGTAGCAGGTGGTGTTATGGCCCACAGGGTGCGGGCGTTGGGTATGACGTTGACCGAAACATCGTAGCTCCAACACCAACGCGCACATACCTTGACGAACGGCTTGCAGGCCGAAATCGCGATCGCCATCCAAGTCTGCTTCATCACCGGGATAAATGGCCCGGCCCAGCGAAATGTGCATCCCGGTGGTGTGCCCTTGCAGCACAATCATGGTGGGGGTGGGGCTGGTCACCCCTATGGGAATAAGTAGATGGGCGGGAACATCTGCATGCTGCTCGCTACGGAAGGTGAAGATGATTTCCTGATAATCCGGGTACTGGATGGTCTGGATCATGTGCAAATCGAGCGGCACAGGCTGGGGCTCGGCGCCGAGTAATTGCCGAAAGGTGCGCCGTGCGGACTTTTGCCATTCGGGAAAATATGCCGTTGAATCAAATCCCAGCATACGGGTGGTACGACGCAACAAGTAATCGTGGTTCAACTCAGGAGCGAATTCTGCCAAGGACATACTCCTCAAACACGATTTTAGCCATTACGTGCGACCAAGAGGGCAAAATCCAGAAACGTACGATCAATCCAACCATAGGCGATAAAGAAGAGCACATTGGGGATGACCAGCAGCACGGCCAGCAACATCGCCGGCGTCCACGCAGTCAGCGGGGTGGCATCGGAATCTACCAGATACATCTGACGAATGACCCGGAAGTAGAAGAAGGCAGCTAATACCGTATTGATACCGAGCGCGACGATGCCGATCCAACTTAACATCTGACCTTGGCCCAAAGCATTGGCAAATAGAATCTGGAAGATTTTAAATTTCGCCATGAACCCAACCGTAAGTGGGATACCGGTTAGTGACAGCATAAAGATGACCATCGCCGCGGCCAGCCATGGGGCCCGACGGCCCAAGCCTGTAAACGAAGCCAATTCAGTGGAGCCGGTTTCTTTGCGTACGGCTGCAGCCACGGCAAACGCGCCCAGATTCATCATCATGTAGAACAGGAGATAAATCAGCAGAGCATGTGCGGCTGGGAGGACCATACTGGTTGCGGGGCTGTTCAAGGTCCCAAAAATCAGCAACATGTACCCGGCATGACCGATTGAGGAATAAGCCAGCAGACGCTGGATGTTGGTCTGCCGATAGGCGGTGAGATTACCCCAGAAGCAGGTAACCACACCAATCAGCACGCTGGCGGTCAGCAGGAATGTCATTGTAGATGAGGGGGCAAACCGGGTAATCAGTTGATCCGCAGGTGCACCGGTCATCGAAGTATTGATTAGATTGGTTACCACACGCATCAGCAAGCCCAAACCGGCGGCTTTGCTGGCCACGCTCAGGAACGCGGCGATATCGGGGTGGGTGCCTTCGAATACGTCCGGGCACCAGAAATGCATGGGGACCATCGAAATCTTGAACCCGATTCCAATAAGTAGGCCGACGATGCCCAGAATGCACACAATGGCATTGGGCCCAAGGTAACCGGCACTGAGAATCTGCTGGGTATGGTGACCGATGGTGGGGATGTCCAAACTGCCGTGCAGGGCATAGAGCATACTGATGCCATAGAGCATCAGTCCGCTGCACACAGCGCCGAAGAGCACATATTTCACCCCGGCTTCCGCGCCCACACGTTCATGCTTACGGAATGCAGCGAGAATATAGCTGGGCAAGCTGGCGGTTTCCATGGCAATGAATAGCATCAGCAGGTGGTCGGTGGAGACCATCAGGCACAGGCCCAAGGTTGCACACCCCAGCAAGGTCAGAAATTCCACCGCATCCAGATCGCTTTGCTGGGGACGGGTGACGAAAAGCCACATAAGCACACAAACCAGATAGGTCAGCACGATGATCAACTTGATCATCCAGCTATAGGGATCGGTAACCAGCAGGCCACCGAACAAAACATCCGTCTGGGTAGATTGTTCGCTTCCCATCATGGTGGCCAAAACCACCAGACCACCCGCCAACGCTAGAATCCCCAGAATCACTGGCAAGTGCTTGTGCCGCCCGGTAATGACCGGGATCAGCAGACCAATCAATACCGAGGCCAGCAGGCATAACTCCGGCAGAAAAGGGCGTATACTCGAATATGCGGGGATCAAGTCCATAAGTATTATCCAAACCCAACAGATTACTGATTAAACGCCCAGAGTCTTAAGCAGGCCGTCAATGGCCGGCTTGATCGGCTGCAAGAGCAACATGCCCGGCAACACGCCAAAGCCGATGGCCGCCAGACCCAGCACCGCCAAAACCAAAACTTCACGACCCACCAAGGGGGCGAAGTGATGCGCTTCGGGACGGGGTTGGCCCATGAATACACGTTGGAATGTCCAGAGCAGGTAGGCCGCTGTAATCACCACGGTCAGCGCGGCCAGCACGCCCAAAACTATCAAGGACACATAGGCATGGCCACTACTGGCGACCATAATTGCGGAGCCGCTGGACGCCGCGGTAAAGACGCCGAACAACACCAACACTTCGCCGACAAATCCGCATAAGCCCGGCAGACCCATACTGGCAAAGAAACCCAACATGGAGAAGCCGGTGTATGTGGGCATTTGCAGCCCCAAGCCACCGAGGCGGTCGAGATCACGATGATGGGCCCGTTCATACACCACGCCGACAATGAAGAACATCATCGCGCTGGAGATGCCGTGGGCAATCATCTGGAACATGGCGCCATTCATGCCCGAGGGGGTCATGACCGCCAAGCCCAAGAGCACATAACCCATGTGGCTAACCGAGGAATAGGCGACGAGTTTCTTGAAGTCCTTTTGGGCCAACGCACAGAAGGCACCATAAAGGATACTGACGATACCCACCAACGCCACCCAGAACCAACCGTCTAGAGCCTGCTGCGGGAAAATCGGATAACTGACCCGCATGAAGCCGTAGCCACCCATCTTCAGCAAGACGGCGGCCAGAATCATGGAGATCGGAGTGGGGGCTTCAACATGTGCATCGGGCAACCACGTATGGAATGGCACGGCGGGCACCTTGACGGCGAAGCCGACAAAGAGCAACCAGAAGGCCACCCCGGCAAATCCGGCTGCGGCACCACCTACTTTAAACATCGCTCCGATGGTCGGGTCGGTCGCTAGCTTGATCATATCGAAGCAACCGTTGGGATACTGGGGCAAAGTCTTGGTATAGATGTATACCCCCAAAATCACCACCAACAAACCGACCGAACCCAGCAGGGTATACAGGAAGAACTTGATTGCGGCATATTCACGCCGGGGACCGCCCCACAGACCAATCAGGAAATACATCGGGAAGAGTGACACTTCGAAGAACACGTAGAACAGCATCAGGTCGAGCGAGACAAACACGCCCAGCATGGCGGAAACCAGAATCAGGAAGAGTATGAAATACCCTTTGACATTCTTTTCCATCGAGAAGCTGGCGATACAGGCCAAGGTGCTGACGATTGTGGTTAGCAATACCATTGGCATCGAAATGCCATCTACACCGACATAGTAGTGGATGTTAAGACTGTCAATCCATGAGACATTCTGAGCCAACTGGATGGTGCTGCCATAGGCGCCGCTGGCACTCCAGTCGAAGAGCTGCGCGATCATGAAGCTCAGGCCCATCGTGGTCAGCGTGAAGGCCAGCGCCAGGTTGCGGATGAGCTTGACCCGGCTACCCGGCACCAATAGCAGCGTCAATGCGCCGGCGATAGGTAGCAGGATCAGCCACGTTAATATCGTACTTTTTTCGATCACGGTCAAAACTCCCAATCAACTCACAGGCCAAAAACGGCTTTCATGGTTTCAGGTAGACGCATCAAAATAACAACACCGACAATGGTGCAGGCCAAGACCGTGAACACGGTCAGAACATAGGTGCGGATTCGGCCGGTCTGGCTGGTCCGCAGAATATCGCCGGTGGCGTGGGCCAGATCAGCCGCACCATTCACCGCACCATCCACAAAGACCCGGTCAAAATTACCGCTGATGAAGCACAGGCCCTTGGTGGTCAAACCTACGCCATTGACCAGACCATCAATCACCCAATTGTCCCACCAGCCCATCAGCATGGCAAACAGCTTGGTACCGCCCACCACGATGCCATCATAAGCCCAGTCAAAGAACATCTTTTCTTTGAGCCAGAAATGGATCAGGTTGATCACCGGCAAACGGGCAATGCGACTGGCCACCCCCAAGCCGTTGAAGTAGATACCGATGGCCAACACCGGCCCGAGGATGAAGGCCCAAATAACTGGATTATGTGCGAAGGCGTCCGCCAGGCTTTCCTCATGAGCGGGAATCAGATAAGCCGCAGCCGGGGCCGAATCATGGATCAGCTTCTCGATGCCCATGAAGGAATAACCCGCCACCAAAGCCAACACACCCAGCACAATCAAGGGCAGGGTCATGATCGGGCTTTCGTGGGCGTGATCATACACATGTTGCTCCCGGGGCTTGCCACCGAAAGTCAGCCACCAGCAACGCCACATATAGAAGGCCGTCAGATACGCTGTGAAGGTGGGAACATAATAGAGCCACATGCCTTTACCGCCCAGCGCGTGGGCGTACATTTCCACCCCGGCCAGCCCCAATTCTTTACTGTAAAAGCCCGAGAAGAAGGGGGTACCAGCAATCGCCAGCACACTGATGCCAAAGGTCAACGCAGTTACCGGCAGTTTACGGACCAGACCACCCATGCGGGTGACTTCCTGCTCATGATGGCAGGCATGGATTACCGAACCGCTGCCCAGGAACAAGCAGGCTTTGAAAAAAGCGTGGGTGATCAGATGGAACAATCCCGCCACATAGCCACCGGTTCCCAGAAACAGAATCATGAAACCAAGCTGGCTGATGGTGGAATATGCCAATATTTTCTTGATGTCCGTCATTACCATGGCAATCATGGCTGCCATAAGCAGCGTGGTGCAGCCGATGATCGAAATGAACAACCGGGCATCTGCGGTGAGGATCGGGTAGATCCGCGCTACTAGAAATACACCCGCCGCGACCATGGTGGCGGCATGAATGAGGGCCGATACCGGGGTGGGACCTTCCATGGCATCGGGCAGCCATACATGCAATGGGAACTGGGCACTCTTGGCGATCGCACCGACAAAAAGGCAAATCCCGGCCCAACTCAACCAAGACAAACCCAAGAAAGCGTTCGGACCGCCGACATGTTGGAGAATTCGTGTGGCCGGATCGGTTATCCCATGGGAATCACCGGCAATGGCGGCCAGTACCCGATCGGTCAAGACCGGATTATTGGAGGCGTCAAACAAGGTCAACCCACCAAAACCAATTTGACAGATGAGAATACCCATACCCACCAGAAAACCGGCATCGCCGATCCGGTTAGCAATCATCGCCTTCTTGCTGGCCATAGCCGGGCCACGTTTTTCAAACCAGAAGCCAATCAGCAAGTAGCTACATACACCGACGAGTTCCCAGAATATGAACATCTGCAGGAGGCTGTTGGAAATCACCAACCCCAGCATGGAGAAGCAGAATAGCCCCAAATACGCAAAGAATCGGCTGAATCGCGGATCATCACGCATATAGCCGATCGAGAAGACATGCACCAAGCTGGCAATCAGGGTAATCATGACGAACATGGTGAGGGTCAGTGAATCCACCAACGCACCCACGACCACGCCTTTGGCCTCTTCCGGGGCCTGCGGATTCACCGCCACATGGGTACCCGGCGCGGCATCCGGCAAATCCAGCCAAGTGTAGTTCAGGACTTCGGTATGATGCTCGCCCCGGGTTTCGGCGCTACCCAGCCAGACGACCAAGGCCGCCAGAGACAGGACAAAACTGGTCAGAATCATGGCGGTGCCGACATAACTGGAAGCGCGCTTCAGGTAGGGGCCCACAAAGATCAGCACCAGAAAGCCCAGCAGCGGCAACAGTGTGGCAACGATGAGTAAATTTACCGAAGTATTCATAAGTTTTGCGTTCGTTTCGCGCTAACAGTCTGCGGATAAGAGGGTTAACCTTGTAAAGTTGACGCGCGTTCCACGTCAATCGAGCCGATGTTGTTATAGAAATTCAGGAAAATTGCCAACGCCACTGCAGCTTCGGCCGCAGCCAGAATAATGACAAACAGGGCAAAGACATATCCGTCCATACGGGCGTTGGCCGGGCCAAAATAATTACTGGCGACAAAACTGATGTTGGCCGCATTCAGGATCAGCTCAACGCCCATCAGAATGCCGATAGCATTGCGTTTCAGAACAACCGTCAGAAGGCCGATGCCCAACAGCACCACCGATAACAGCAGATAATGGACCAAACCAATCTGTAACACAATGAGTCCTTAGTCTTTACGGGTTTTTCGGGCCAAATAGGCCGCACCAATCATGACCGCAACCAACACCACACTGATAAACTCGAAGGGGACCAGATACCCCCCGGGAGTCAGCAATTGCAGGCCCAAGGTCTCAATGGTGTATACATTAGTGCTGCCGATAGCGGATTGGTTCCACTGGGTACTGAGCACCAACCCCAGCAGGGGGGCGATAATCAGCACCACGGCAGTCAGGGCCCACGCCAATTCACGCATGCCGATATCGAACTTCCGTGAAGGCAGACGATTGGTCAACATCACGCCGAACACAATCAAAATCAGGGTACCACCGGCATAGACAACCAATTGTACCGCCGCCAGAAATTCCGCATGCAGGGT